>CALIQO010000064.1 GCA_938044055.1 uncultured Saprospiraceae bacterium | reverse complement strand
TATAAGAAACATGGTACACATACACTCCATGGTCTGCCTTCTTACCTGCATACGTTCCATCCCATCCTTCATCTTGTGATTCAGATCTAAATACAAGATTACCCCATCTATCGAAAACGATCATCTGATAATCTACTAAATTACAATTAGTCGTAGGTTGCCATACATCGTTGTTGCCGTCTTCGTTAGGTGAAAACACATTGGGCAAAAAGAAATCACAGAAAATACAAGTAGCAACTGTAATGTCTATTTCATCTTCTAAGGTTTCACATTGATTAGAAATTTCAACTTGATACCTACCGGAAGCGTTTATGACAATGGACGAGCCAGTACTTCCGTCATTCCACATGTAATTCTCGGCATCTGGATGTTGTGCTGAAAGCACATAATCACCATCAACCGTACACAATATAGTGTCTGAACCTAAATCTAGAACCAAGTCAGATTGTATAACAGATAGTTCAATGGCATCTGAAAAAGTCTGGTCGCATGCAGAAGAGACTAATTCATATGTACCTTCATCTCTTATCTGTCTAGGTAAATCTGTAGAACCATCAGACCACATATATGTAATTCCCGCCTGTTCTCCTATATCTATAGATAGTTGTTCTCCTTCACAGATTTCTTGATCTTCGCCTAAGTCGAATTCCAGTCCTTGTAAATCGACTACATCAACTCTTATCTCATCCATAACAGTCTCACAACCATCCATAATAGTGAGGCTATAATCACCAGGTGAATCTATTGTTCGCAATGAATCTGTAGATCCATCAGACCACATATAATCGACAAGATATCCTTGTGATGCATCAAGAATTAAAGTTTCTCCCGGACACAAAGTTGTATCCGCACCAAATTCTAATGAAAGGTCAGTTCTTACAACTGTCAGAATGAAAAAATCACTAAAAGTTTCTCCACATGCAGAGGAGATCAATTCATATCTTCCAGATTCTCTCATCTGTCTAGGTAAGTCCGTAGAACCATCAGACCACATATAGGATATCCCTATTTGTTCTCCGATGTCAATTGAAAATTGCTGCCCTTGACAGATCTGTCGATCTTCACCTAATTCAAATTCTAAACCTTGAAGATCCACTCTATCAACTCTTAATTCATCTGAGGATGTCCCACATTCATTCATTACTGTTACACTATAATCTCCGGGGCCATCAATAATTCTCATAGGATCTGTCGATCCATCCTCCCACATATACGTTGCATTACCAGATTCTGTGACATCAATCATAATTGATTCTCCAGGGCAGATTAAAGTATCTGGTCCTAAGGAAACATTTCCTATAGTACTAGGATCGATGGTAAAAGGCAAGGTTACACTTTGAAGAGGATTTCCACATATATCTTGGAAATCAATTCCGTCTGCATTTTCAATAATTAATTCATATTCACCTACTGTAGAAGGAACAGGATCTAAGGTCAATATAATTTCGTCTTCATACTCGGCACCATCTATACATGCTGTTTCGATGAGTGCTATATTGTAAGGACCTCCTGGGCCAGTGAATGCAAGTTTCGTTGCATCCAAAGTGTTGCAAGTTATTCTTTCAGTAAAACCTACTCTTATCCTACTTGCTGAACAAGCATCAGCGAGGTCTAAATCTTCGACTTCTGGGGGAGTTGTATCAAATATGCCTATATCTCCAGAACTACCCATATCTAAGGTGTATCCACTATTAGAACCAGTAAATTGAGAAACTATAAGGGCATAGGTATTGCCTTCTTCTACTTGAATAAAATCATTAAATGCCGTGCCTCCGAGTAGATTGTTCACAATGAAATTACTACAAGCAGCACCTTGTATATCATTCATAGAAGAGCCATCAGCTCCTGTAGCTCCATTGCAAGAGCCTCCACCAGCCGCATTACAACTAACCAACATGGAAGGTCGATTAATTATTTCACTGCAATCGAATTCTGTAATATTGTACAATGCCCAATCATAATCATCACCTGGATCATTCGGAGTTAACACAAAACCAAAATCTCCCGTATTATCTACAGTGAAAGTATACCATATACTATTGAGTTCTCCAGGGAGGCAAGAATTATTGGTAATACTTGCAATTGGAATCTCATTTGGCATATTACCCTCTCCTTGTGGCGAGCGAGTTTCTTCATACACCGGTTGACAGATGGGAATCGCTCCCGCACAATCTTGTATAGTAGGCGCTTGTGAAAACAATATTCCCGACAGACATAACAGAGGAAGGGCTATCCAGGCTTTCTTCATCATTTCATTATTTTATATAAAAGGGGCTTCGTGCAAATATACGTTTATTACAACACCAAAAAGTATGAACTGAGAAGCTTATAGTCGCACGTACGCCACTATATTATATAGTATTTTTGCAATATGAAATCTTGTATAAGATCAGATTGATTTAAATCGAATATAATAAATTGATTATCAATATATTAACTGCACTTTATTTAGGTTTTACATTATGTCATAGACATAGGATTGTCTCACTTCAAACCTTCTCTTTTTCAAGTTCAATCGCTGCTGTAGGTATTCTGCGCTTCGGATTTCTCTCTAAAACTTGCTTAAAATAAATCAATGCCTCATCTATCCTATTCTGGGATTGCAACCATTCCGCCATCAATTCCGCAGAAGGCTTAACAATTTCGGGAGGCCCATATGCATAGGCTGTAGTGTTTTCTTTTTCAACAGCTTCTAGAAGATACTTTTCGATAGAAGCTAAATCTTGTTCCTCCATCGCCATCATAGCCTTCAATTCAAGCAGAACTACCCTTGCTCTTTCTACATTATTCGCCGTAGCTTGCGATCTAGAGGTGGTTCCGCTGCACATAGCTTCTGCTCGCTTTTTTACTTTCTTAGCGGCATCTGTTATGTATTGCTCAAGCGTTTTAATAAAACTTTTCTTCTCATTAGAATCGGAGGAAGCCATATATCTATTGTAAATATCAATAGACTGCACCTGAATGTTTAAATCGGTATTATCCCATTCATCGCTTATTGTGGCTTCTGCCCATGAATCAGTCTCCGTATAGTAAGCCCCATTCATCATTATCAGATGATTTCGTGCAAGTTTAGATGGAAGCAATTCACAATAACGTTGCATCGAATCTCTTATAGAAGATGCTTCAGCAAAATTTCCTTTCTGCAAGTGACCATACATCAGCCACTTAAAAGCATGATAAGAACGTGCATTATCATCGAGATCTTTATCAATCATACGATCGACACTTGCTTGATAGGATTCTTCATTGCTCTTGATAACTTCATCC
>CALIQO010000063.1 GCA_938044055.1 uncultured Saprospiraceae bacterium | reverse complement strand
CTTAGGTCCCATACCTTGTCCTACTTCCTTAACTATAACTGGTTTTCCGATTCCATCAAGTAATCTACGGATGGTGTCTATAGGTTGATTGTAATACCGATCACCTTCTGGTTGCATCCATTCTTGCAGCGGATTGATGTGTACAATTAATCCATCGGCTTCTAGCTTGTCTAGTAGATCAGTTATAGCTTTAATAGATCTACTTGTTACAATTTCTTCTATCTGGGCGATGCCTAGATTAGCATACAGCGGTTGATCATTGATGTATTTTCTTACTTGAAAATCAGCTAGATACTCGTCAGAACTCAGCAATCCACGACAAGACCCTAGCCCCATTCCTAATCCATAATTTCCAGCAACCTGAGCAAGATTCTTATTGATAGTAGCCGCATATTCCGTTCCACCAGTCATGCTGGATATCCAGATCGGATACCTCATCTCTTTACCTAAAAAAGAAAATGGTTGCGATTTATTTCGTGAGAATCCAGAAATTATAGGCTCATAATTAAAGCGATGGTCTATCTCGTCTTTTTTCGTCTGCGAATTAAATGCAAGATCGATGTGGTCCTTTTTCCTGGAAGCTGCTGTCGGATCGTCTTCCGGGTTTTCAATATTTAAATCGGTTTTCTTCATACTATTATTCTGCCTACGCTTATGCAAATGTACAGTTGCATAATGGAAAATGGTATACTTTTAGTCAACAACTATACTGAATATTAGTTGACTATCGTTATAGTTAAGTATCTTGAATTAAAATTCGGCAAGGAATGTATATTAGTTACTGCCGACTTAAAAACACTATTTGACGCACACTTTACTTTTTTAACTAAAGAATTGGATTTTAGACAGTGACTGTTTACAAACCGTTCTCGTACTAATAAAAAAGCTATTGCACAATATGAAAAAAGTGTTCATTCTCAGCGTCATGCTCAGTTTTTTGTTTGCTACAACATCTACCATTCAAGCTCAGAGCGATCAGAATAAGGCTTACGAGCATTTCAATGCTGCTATCGGTCATTTTAAAGCCAAAGACTTTCAAAGTGCCATCGATGCCTATTCTGAAGCGATAAAGGTAGACCCAGGATATACCAAGGCATATTATAACCGAGGTAATGCCAAGATGAATCTTAAAGATTATAAGGGATCCATAAGAGATTTTAAGAAAGTAATCCAATTGGATCCATCATTTGCGAAAGCACACCTATATCAAGGATATGCTGAAATGCAGATGAAAGAATACCCTAAAGCCATTAAATCATACACCCAAGCCTTAAAGAAGGATGGATCGCTTCACCAAGCATATACCAACAGAGGAACGGCTTACTTGAAGACTAAGAAATTCAGGAATGCCATTGCGGATCTAGATGTTGCCCTTGAAGCCAACCCAGAATCTGCAACCAGTTATTACAATAGAGGAATCTGTAAGATGCGTCTAGAAGAATATCCAGATGCAATCAATGACTTTTCAATGGCACTTGACTTGAAACCTTCTATGGTAGGTGCCTATTCTGTAAGAGGAAAAGCACTCTTAAAAATAGATAGATACAATGAAGCCATTGCGGACTTCAATTCGGCCATAAAGAAACGTCCTGAACACGGAGACTTCTACTATTATAGAGGGTTCGCTAAACTGTCACTAGAAAACTACATGGGTGCCCATAAGGACTTTACGACAGCCTTAGAACTTAAACCCAATCACACCAATTCTCTTATCAATAGAGCCATCACTGGTTTCCAATTAGGAAAACACGACGATGCCATTAAGGACTACTCTAGATTAATAGATATAAAACCTGACAACGCTAATTATAGTCTCAATAGAGGAATTGCATTCCTTAAACTAGAAGATTATAAGCATGCTGTGAGTGACTTTAATTCTGCCTTGAAAAAGAATGAAGATTTCGCTCAAGCCTACTTCAACAGAGCCAATGCTTATACTAAAATGGATCTTTATGACAAGGCTTGTAAGGATATGAGATCAGCTGCTAAACTAGGTTATGACAAGGCATATGATCACATCAGAGATCTATGTAATTAATTAGGCTTATCCGATTTCCATCTAGAAAAAAATAAAAAAGGATCATATGATTGTTCATGTGGTCCTTTATTATTCTGAGAACTTACTTGGGTCCCTATAATCTTTTAGCCCCCTAAATCCTTGTTTTTCATAAGCTTTAATTCTCCCTTACTATCCATTACAGCATACGTTTCCTGGTGCAACCAATCTCCTAGATTGATCAAACTACTGCGACCGTCAGAGAGGAGATGATCCATTACGATGTGTCTGTGACCGAAAACAAAATAGTCTCGCGACTTGTGCTTGATAAGCGATTCTGCATATATACACTGTGCTTCACCCTCCACATCTACAATACCTAGGTCATTCTGATATTTCCTACTGGTAGAACTGCATGTCTTCATAATAAAGAGGGCCAGATTAGGATGGATCCGAGAGAACATCCATTGCGCGATTCTATTTCTAAAAATGGTCTTGATAAACTTATATCCGGTATCCCCAGGACCTATTCCATCACCATGGTGGATATAAAAATCCTTGCCATAGATCGTAGTCTCCATTTCATCTTTATGGACCTGAGCACCTACTTCTGATTGAAAAAAGTCATACAGCCAACCATCGTGATTGCCAGCAAACAAATGCACTTGCACGCCTTCATCAACTAGCCTGCATAGACAACCTATGATTCTAGAAAAAGAGTTAGGGATTACCTGTTTATATTCATACCAGTAATCGAAAGTGTCCCCTACCAGATAAAGTACAGCCATCTCATCGGAATGCTCCTCAAGAAATTGTATGACCCTTTTTTCTCGCTCACGGCTAGAAAAACGGCCATCCGCACCTAAGTGTATATCAGATAAAAAGTAGACCTTATCGCGATTCATATAACAAAGAAAGAAATAATCATGTATTTTATCTCTTTATATGGCATCCCATCAAAATTTAATAGATGGTCTGATTGAATAGTAGACTTTAAAATCCTCTAGGTTTTTATGCACAAGCATAAGACCAGTTATAAATAAGTTAAACCATCATAACATGACGATATATCGGTTGCAGATTGTGTTACATTAATGGTATTGTAGGCCGAAAAATGCTAATACCTCCAGAATGCTAAGTCATATCAGCTCAAAAGTGAACTATATTGCAGATTCTTCAAGAAACTATTTTTAGCTTGTGGAGTTGTGAAACTACAATTAAAACGGAATGAATATTATCCAAAAATTTAAGAATATGAAGTATAGAAGCTCATTACTGGTGTCTTTACTGGCTATGTTGTTTGTAGCTGGATACCTATTTAACGATCCAGTTAATAAGGAGAAGGAAAAAGTGATATTAGAAGGTGTAATCAAGTTTCTCAATGCTGTACACTACGCGCCTGAAGACATCAACGATGATTTTTCAGTTGCAGTATACGATGATTTCTTAACGGACCTCGATCCTGGAAAACGATTCTTTACACAATCTGACCTACAAGAGCTTGAACCTTATAGAATGCTAATCGATGACGCTGTCAACCAGAGAGACCTTACTTTTTTTGACCGGGCAGTAGAAATCTTAGAAACATCGACAGCTCGCTCTGAAGCCATCTTCAATAAAGTTATAGGAGAAGATTTAGATTTCACGGCCGATGAAAAATACAATTTAGATTCCGACAAACGAGATTGGGCGACAGACGCCAGTGGTTTAGAGGTACAGTGGAAAAAATCTATTAAGTACGATGTCCTGAATAGATTATATAGAAAGGTCCAAGACAGGGAGAAAATCACAGAAGAAGAAAAGTTGAAAACAGATGAGGAGTTGCTTGCGGAAGCCATCAAGCAGAGTAAGAAAACCTACACAGACTATTTTAAAAGATTAAGCAAAGAAAGAAGAGGAGATAGATTCGAAATTTATATCAACTCCATAGTAAATTATTTTGATCCACATACAGACTATTTTAGTCCTAAGGACAAAGCGGACTTTGATATAAATATGGGTGGAAAATTTGAAGGAATCGGTGCAAGGTTGGTTCCTGAAGATGAATACACTAAGGTTCATGAAATCATCCCGGGAGGCCCGGCATGGAAAGGCAAGAAGCTAGAAGTAGACGACAAGATAATCAAGGTGGCACAAGATGGAGAAGAACCACTTGTAGTTATCGGATGGAGACAAGATGATGTCGTACAGAAGATCAGAGGTAAAAAAGGTACCAAAGTTATACTTACAGTCCTTAAGCCAGATGGTTCTGAAAAAGACATTGAGATTATAAGAGATGAAGTGATTGTGGATGAATCATTCGCTAGATCTCTGATCCTAGATCTTGATGAACAGATAGAAAATGTAGGATATATTAAACTCCCTAAATTTTACTCAAGTTTCGAAAGAGAAGGGGGCAGCAGTTGCGCCGATGATGTAGCAACCGAAATATCCAAGTTGAAAGATCAGAATGTCAGCGGTATAATTCTAGACCTAAGAAACAATACTGGAGGTTCTCTTTCTGATGTTGTAGAAATGTCGGGCTTATTCATAGAAGACGGACCTATTGTTCAAGTGAAGCCTAGAGAAAGACCGGCTTATGTGCATAGAGACACAGATGAAGATGTCCTGTATGATGGACCACTCATTGTTATGGTTAACAACATCAGTGCATCGGCATCAGAAATATTAGCTGCTGCGCTTCAAGATTATGGTAGAGCAGTAATAGTAGGAAGTAAGTCTACCTATGGTAAAGGAACCGTGCAGAGGTTCTACGATCTAGATCGTGCTTTCTCAGGAACGAATCACAAGCCA
>CALIQO010000062.1 GCA_938044055.1 uncultured Saprospiraceae bacterium | reverse complement strand
ACATTCAATAAAAAAGAATCTCCAGATTCAAGTATTGAGATTTATCAACAGATTATAGCCCAAGGCATGGAATCTGATAAGACCTTGATGGTAAGAAGACTGCGAAAATATGGCATCCATGCAGTATTGACAGAACCTCAGAATCTTACAGTTGACACCATCAACAAATACCTAGAACTTAAGGCTAGCGGAAGATTTTAAAGATTTTTCCTCGATTATATATTCATGACCCTCAGTTATAAAACCAGGCTGATAGGGACTGTCTATCGTTGTAATTTTCCTCCATTTAGAATTCATCAACTTAAATCTGGAATAGTACACTATTCAGGTTACTCTAAAAATTAGAAAATAATACAACAACATTCCCATGAATTTAACTACCTACATTCTTCGTTTAATTAAGCCTATGATTATGCCTATCATTTTTTTAGGTTTGTGTGTTCCTTTATCTGGTCAGATTTTAAGATCTATCCAGTGCGAATTCGGAATAATAGATGTATCTGACCTAAGGTGTAATGACAATGGCACCGTAGATCCTACAGACGATCAATTAGAAGTTACCATTATAAATGAAGGTCTATCACCAGTTGATATTACAGCAACAACACCTATCGGCAGTACCATTACCAGTATAAATGGAAATAATTATACTTCCTCTCTAGACGGAGTTACACATACAATTAATTCAGGCACTTATCGATTATCAATGCCTTCATCTGGTTGTGCACCAGTGACCCTTCTTCTGGTTCTTCAGAATTCAGGAGTAACCTGCAGTTCAAGAGTTGATTTAAATTATTTAGAAGGTGGAGATGTTTATCCTTGTAACGGAACACCCATTGATTTTTCATCTCCTATTTGTATCCCAGGAGCCACTGATCTAGATAGTGATATCATTCAATTTACTGCAACAACCGGAAACAGCGCTTCTTTTACCCTAAGTAGTTTACCAGGTGGAACTGTGGTTGATGATGGCATGAATCCTACAACTTTAGGATCAGGAGGTGGATCTGTAAGTATTTTACCTAATGGAACTTATGTGATTTCAATTCCTTCATCAGATTGTGAACCGGTATTTTTCGTAATCTCCGGGGATAATTGTGCCAATGCTACAGTGGGTATAGTGAATCCCGCACCCATTTCTATTCCTACTCTTTCGCAGTGGGGAATGATCATTCTAGGTCTGGCACTGTCTATTTTTAGCCTCCTAACCATAAGAAAGTCTATTCGTTCTAGAAATAGTCCTGTATTAATTCCATGAAAACACATGCACAGAAACCTGGAAAATGAATCTTGAAAAAATGGAATCTTATTTAACAATGAGATTCCATTTTTTATTCGCTTGTGTGAATATTCTCATCATCAAAGACTTTCTCTCTGTGCATAAAAAAAAGCCCACTAGAAAGTGGGCTCTGATTTATCATTATTATATATGGTGGTCTCTTTATTCTGCAGCCGGAGTTGCTTCTGCTTCTGATTCTGCTACGGCATCGTCTCCCTCTGCTGCTGCTGCTTCTGATTTCAATGCTCTCGGTACTTCTACAGTAGCAATCGGTGTAGCTGGATTGTTAGCAACTTCTATTCCGTCCGCAACTTCCAAATCTCTGATTCTAATAGCTGCTCCTAACTCAAGCTTTGAGATATCAGCCATAAGGTGATCAACAAGTTTTTCCGGAGTGGTTTTAACTTTAGCTTTTCTTAGCTGCTGGATTAACTTACCACCAGATTTAACTCCTGGTGATACTCCTTTAAATCGGATAGGTATCTCAACCTTAATAGGTGTGTTATCTATTACACGTAAGAAATCAATATGTAAGATTTCATCCGTTACTGGATGAAACTGTATATCTTTTAAGATAGTCTTCACCTCTGTTCCATCTATATCTAGATGAGCTATCTTGAAGTCAGGAGTATATACCAAAGATTTAACTTCTTTCTTCGTTGTTGTGAAAGAAATCTGATCATCTCCACCATACACAATGGCAGGGATTAATCCTTGGTTTCTAATTGACTTAGTAGAAGATTTTCCAGTTCCTTCTCTTTTCTGTCCTTTAATGGTTACCGTCTGCATAATTTCTTAGTCTTTTTCAAAAGGACTGCAAAGATAACCACTTTTCTTGTCTTAGGTAAGAAATAGAAGATTATTTTCTTCAATCTTCTTCCTTATTTCTTGACCATCAAGCAACTACTTCCCTTCAACGAACAAGGCAGCAATAGACTTGTACTCATGGGTATTCCTTATTGCTCTGGCAAATAGCTTAGCACAAGAAAGCACTTTTATCTTGTTCGATTCTTTTTTCAATGGAATGGTGTCTGTAACGATGAGCTCAGTGAGTTGTGATTTCTCGATGTTTTCATAAGCAGATCCTGATAGTACTGGATGAGTACACATCGCTCTGACACTTTTAGCCCCTTTTTCTATTAAGGCGTCTGCAGCCTTGCATAAGGTGCCTGCCGTATCCACAATATCATCGACAAGAATAACATCTGCTCCTTCCACCTCTCCGATAACCGTAATCTTCCTTACCTCATTGGCCTTGCGACGCTCTTTATCACAGATTACAAGGTCTCGTCCGAAATACTGGGAGTATGCCCTGGCTCGCTTCACTCCTCCTACATCAGGAGACGCGAAGATTATATTGTCTAGGTTCGTTTTCTTTAGATAAGGGATATAAATCGCTTCACTCTTCAAGTGATCCACCGGAATGTCGAAGAAACCTTGGATCTGATCGGCATGTAAATCCATGGTTACCACCCTATCTGCTCCAGCAGCCTCATATAAGTTAGCAAGCAATTTTGCAGATATCGGAACTCTAGGCTTGTCTTTTCTGTCTTGGCGTGCATAACCGAAGTAGGGAATAACGCAAGTAATGTAACCCGCAGATGCTCTCTTAGCAGAATCTATCATCAATAGCAGTTCAAGTAAATTCTCAGCTGGCCCGAAAGTAGATTGTATGAAAAACACATACGCTCCCCTGACAGATTCATTGATAATAATCTGCATCTCTCCGTCGCTAAACTTCTTTACATCTCGATCTCCAAGGCTGTACCCATAATAATCAGAAATCTTCTCTGCAAGATATTCTGAATTAGTGCCTGAAAAAAGTTTTACTTCTGCCATTTTATCCGGTTGGATGATGAGGTGCGAAAATAACATTTTTTTTTGCCGAACAAATGGAATCACTACGAATCCTACATCCTTTTCTCCACAGTGTATGTTAGGTATTATTATATATTGAGACAGATTTAATCATGAATACAGAAACATCTAATTCTACATCTTGGAAACCATACCTCATACTAGGTATATTAAGTCTTATCTGGGGAAGTAGTTTTATCCTGATCAAGAAGGCATTGATCGTATTTATGCCGGTAGATCTAGGTTTTCTAAGAATAGGAATAGCATTCTTAATGTACTTATTCTTTATAATAAGAGAAGTTAAGAAAGTAGATTGGACTCTATGGAAGTCTTACCTTGCTGTAGGCCTGCTTGGAAGTGGGTTTCCATCCTTTTTATATGCCATAGCACAGACTGAAATTACATCTTCTGTTACAGGCATCCTGAATAGCATGACTCCTATATTTACATTATTGATAGGGGTAATCCTTTTTACTTCAAGCGTAACCAAGCAAGCTAAACTAGGTGTAATCATAGGGTTCCTAGGAGCTGCCTCATTAATCCTTTTTTCTGACAATAACCAACTCGGCGGTAATCCTATCTATGGTTTATTTATTATCGGAGCGACCATCTGCTACGCTTGTAGTGTTAATCTTGTGAAGGCACGATTTCAGCACGTAAACCCGATCACTGTAAGTAGTATTTCATTCTTATTCATCGGCCCCATTGCCATCACATACCTGATTATTCAACCAGCATGGTACTATAATTTACAAGCGCATGATTATGGGTTACATGCCATCTTAGCAACTGCCATTCTCGCCATCTTAGGTACTTTTCTGGCCAATATTATTTTTTACCGCCTTGTTCAGCTTACCTCTGCCGT
>CALIQO010000061.1 GCA_938044055.1 uncultured Saprospiraceae bacterium | reverse complement strand
ATAAGACCGACGGATACTTATGGAGAATTGAGATGTGAATTATCCCATCAGAGAATTATGCGTTTTCGCAATAAATTACCCTTCTATAAGGATAGAGATGAATTTAAGTTACTGAGTTGATTTATCAATGTGCCTGAGAAGAGATTCACAACCCTTGTTTATCAGCTGTAAAAGCAACTCTATAAGGCGTTTCAATAAAGTAGATAACAATTATCATATTGTTCTTAAATCACTTACCTATATACTACACGTTTTTTTTAACCATTGCTTAACTTTACCTTATGCAATCATTACGAGGAGTCCCTTGTTGTTATGAATAGAAACACAATTAAGTTATGAAGTATGCTACGTGGTTAAGTATCCTGTTATTATTTCTCGGAATAACCCTGCAGGCTCAGGACTCTCCTGACCCTGAAGCACGGAAAGTTTTAAAAAACCTCAAGGATGTCTACGATGGATATTCTTCTATGGCTGTTGAATTCGACCTCACACTGGATCTGAGAGATCAAGAAACTGAAGTACAGAAAGGAACGCTTATACAGCAAGGAGAAAGTTATAAAGTAGAAGTAGCAGAACAAGTCATCTATTGTAATGGAGATGCCATATGGCTCCACCTTACAGACAACAATGAAGTTCAGATCAACGATATGACCGATGATGACGAATCCGATTTCTTATCTCCTAAGGACATGCTCAAGATTTATGACAGCGATGATTTTTATTATGCCATCACGGACGATAAAAAAGTAAAGGGAAACCGGCTTGTTACTATAGAGTTTAAGCCACTAGACTCAGATTCAGAATTTAGTAAGATGAAATTATACGTAGATGCTTCATTTCGAACAATGAAAAAAATGGAAGTCTTTCAGAAAGACGGCAACAACTTCACCTTAGATATTAAAAAGATTATCCCTAATAAGAAATACGGTAAAGATATATTTACATTCGATGCTAGTAAATTCCCTGGCATCTATATAGAAGACTTGAGATTGTAGTGCAGGAATTTCTAGAAACGATTGAGGATGAGAACCTCAGAGAATTGATCCTATACCTCGACCGATTTATCATGGGTTACGATGAGAAGATTAAAAGAACCATGAGGTTTAAGGTGCCCTTTTATGATTACAACAACTGGTTCTGTTATCTCAATCCTGTAGAAAAATATACAAAACTAGAGTGGGTATTTCTTCAAGGAAAAGAAATGGAAGATCCTCATGGTGCTTTAAAGAGCAAAGGAAGAAAACTTGTAAGAGGTATAACATTGTCCCCAGAAAAGGACATTGATGTAGACCTATTGAAAGATTTACTGCACGAAGCTATAACCATACAGAAAAATTCAAAACGAAGTTAAGGCTGGATAATTGCTTGTACCGAGTCTTGTAGTGCATGAACATATGTACGATCATTAGACACCCTGACTACCTTATTCTGTCCACCTAGTTTTCCTGATTCCTCATAGAAAGCCCTGAATCCACCCACTGGAATGGATGTTATTTTCAGCGGTTGTATGACACCTCCATCTATCAATTCTCGGTAATGAAAGTTGGCTTTTTTCATCTCCATATCCAAGGTCTTACTAAATACTTTCATATCTATAGGCGACTTAGAAAACTCTATAAACCATTCATGATAGGGTTTTATTCCTATACCAGGATCCACACAAGGAGCAACAGAATATTCAACTATTTCTGCTTGAGAATGTGCCAGAACAGATTGCAACGCTTGATCTACTTCTTGCCCGATTACATGTTCCCCGAATGCGGAAATAAAATGAGTTACCCTTCCCATTATCTGAAGCCTATATGGATCCTTCGAAGTAAATCTTACAATATCTCCAATCATCGAGCACCACAATCCGGCATTGTTACTCAGAACAATAGCATAGGGAATATTAAGTTCTATTTCACCTAAACTGAACCGATCTGGTTGATCGCTGCCTACTTGATTGACAGGAATAAATTCATAGAATACACCCGCATTTGCGTTAAGCAATAAATCATCCCTGTCCTCATCATCTTGAAAACCGATGAAGCCCTCGGTACTCGGGTATGTCTCTAACCACTTCACTTGATTACTTCCTATTAATTGTTTCAATCTTTTCCTATAAGGGGTAATATCTACGCCTCCATGTACAATCATGCGGAGATTAGGGAATATATCTATAATCGATTTTTTTCCAGATACTTGAAGCGTTTCTTCTAGGAACATCATCATCCATGGCGGAATCCCAGATATCATTCTGACATCTTTCTTAATAGCTTCTTCCGCAATCGCGTAGACTTTCTTCCTCCAGTCTTCGATACAGTTGATTTCGTAAGAGGGCAGTTGACTTTTCTTCAACCAAGAAGGGATTTCATGGTTGACAATTCCTGATAATCTCCCAGATGGGTAAGAACCTATCTTTCCTAGAATAGGTGAACCAGACATAAAAAGTAGCTTCCCGTCAAACATGTCCATCATCCCATACTTATAGCAATAATGAAAACTGGCGTTGCGGGCAGAATTAAAATGGTAAGGCATGCTTTCTCGAGAGAGTGGTATATATTTTATACCAGAAGTGGTTCCAGATGTACCTATCACATACTTAGGTCTGCCAGGCCAGAGCACATCTGATTCTCCTGTCAGCATATTTTCTATATAGGGTCTGAGATCTTCATATTCTCTGACAGGCACCGCTTGCTTATAATCTTGATAGGTCTTGACTTTACTTAAAGAATGGTCTCTGCCGAATCGCGTGTCACAAGCAAAAGACACATTCTTCTGCAACCATTTTTTCTGCAAGGTAGTAGCGCCTTCCTTATCTCTCTCGACGATGGCATGAATGTACTTACCATATGGCAACAACAACCTTGACTTAATTTTTGTAAGCAGCATAATGTATAACGCTTATCACTGTAAATTAAAGATAGGGATGAAATACATACATACAATAAAGAAAATTGAATAATTCATAAGAATCACCATTACTTAACATAAGCAGTCAGATTTTCTACCAACTTCCGATCATTACTCAACCGGGGTACTTTATTCTGTCCACCTAGTTTTCCGATTGATTTCATGTAATTTCTGAAGGCACCTTTTTTTAATGGTGTGATTTTTAGTGGTTGTAAGATTTTCCCATCAATTAAATCTTTATAATAAATATTCTGCTTTACCATAGCTTCATCTAGTTCGCTGGCAAATGATACCATGTTCTCAGGCATATCATCAAATTCTACGAACCACTCATGAAAAGGAAGATCACTTTCTTGTGGTTGCACTTGTGGAGCAACGGTAAATTCAATAACC
>CALIQO010000060.1 GCA_938044055.1 uncultured Saprospiraceae bacterium | reverse complement strand
GTATTCTAACCACTATGAAACATAAATCACAATATCATACGCTCCTATTCTCTGTTTCCTTAACCCTCTTTCTTCTTTTTCAAGGTTGCATAGATCGACTGGAACAAGAAACAGGAAGTGTTCCTAATGTTGTAGTAGTGGATGGTCAATTTTCCGATCGAGAAGGACCGCACAATATCTTATTGTCCAAAGCCATCAATCTAAATTCACAAGTAAGGGTTCCTATCCAGGATGCAAGTGTAGCGCTTGTATCTTCTTCAGGAAATGTTTTAAACTTCATACATAATAATGAAGTTCCTGGAACGTATACGTATATCGGTGCTGCTGAAAAGGATGAGTCTTATAGAATGCAAGTACAATTACTGGACGGAAGTGAAATAACAAGTCCCTTTCAATCTCTTCCGGATTCCTTTCCTATTAATCAATTAAGAATTGAAGATGATCTCATATCCTTCGTTGATGAAGATGGGAGATCGAGAACTAGATGGGTGCTTGATTTATATGCAGAAAGCAACCCCGAGCGCATAGCGCAAGATCTATATATACGGTATGATATAGAAACGGTATGGCAATTAACAGAGGTACAATGCAGCCCTCTACATACGATAAAAGCGTGTTACATTAATGATCGTGAGGTAGCTTTTGACATTTCGTTACTCGAATTAAAAAAGAATGAACAGGGGGTTGACTTCGAACAATTCGTATATCGTAGATTCATCGATGAAGCTCTCGGAGAAGTTATGGCTATAAAAGTGGATGCGCTCTCGTACAATCAGGCTGATTATCAATACTGGGATAGATTGAAATCACTGTTCTCTCAGACAGGAAACATCACAGACATTCTTCCAGCTAAAATAACGAGTAACTTGGAAGCATCAGAGGGAATAGAAGTTGCCGGTATATTCTCTGTTGTTTCTCAATCTGAAAAAGTAATTTTTGTCAGAAACGCCGATATCCAACTCAATGTCAACCCTGTCTGTGGCGTTCCTGGTTTTACCCCTCGCCCTAGACCTCAGGAGTGTTGCAATTGTCTATTAAGAGAAGGAGCGTCGACAATCAAGCCGTATTACTGGCCTTTTTAGTTAAGAAATCAAGGGAAGGTTACTTCAGAGAAAAGTGCTTATTTCAACTGTACTTCATATAGATGTGAAAAGACTACTATAAAAAACAACTTAATTATAGATTGTCTTCATAGATAATAATCTAACTTAGATATTCACTTATACTTCTATGGAAGACACCTTGCCACGACTAGAAAGATTGCAAACAATTATGACCCTCCTACAGTCAGGAAGATTGATTACATCTACTTTACTTTCTGAGAAATTTCAAGTTTCTAAGCGGACCATATACCGCGACATCAAGTCTCTAGAAAAAACGGGGACGCCCATTATCACCATAGAAGGAAAAGGGTATAGACTTATGGAGGGATACACCCTTCCGCCTGTATCATTCTCAGAAGAAGAAGCATTGGCACTTGTTACTGCTTATAAACTCATCTCTACCAATAAGGATAAATCCCTAAAGAAAAACCATGAAAGCGCCATTCATAAAATCAAGGCAATTCTTAGAACCAGCAGTAAAAATCAAGCAGCCCTAGTGGAAGATCGCGTCGTGTCACTTCATAATTTAAGTCGATCTACGACCAGCGATATTCTTATGGACATCCAACAATCAATTATAGATTCTAAAGTCTTAGAAATCGAGTACCATTCCTTGAGCAAAGAAGAACAGACCAATCGTACAATAGAACCTATGGCATTATATCATACCAGAGACAACTGGGTTCTGATTGCCTGGTGCCAGATGAGAAATGCTTATAGAGAATTCAGATTAGATAAGATAGTTAAGATGAAACGATATGAAACTGAATTTCCATCTAGATCTTTCGATTTATTATCCTACTTCCTCTCCCAGAGAAATACTTAAAATTTCAACTTCTTTACCACCCCTGACATAGGGTTGTCATTGTGCCAGATACTTTTGTGATATAACTAACTAAAAAAAGTTTTATGACAACTAAGAACAAAGAAAAAACACTTGTAGCTGGAATCTCAATACGGACTTCTAACCATGGACCTGCCATGCAGGATATTCCAGCATTGTGGAATCGTTTTATGGCTGAGTCAGTTTCAGATGCCATTCCAGATAAGGTCAGTAATGACATATATGCCATCTACACCCGGTATGATTCTGATCATGATGGACCTTACACTATGCTTATAGGCTGTCCAGTTTCATCCGTAGAAAATCTACCTACCAGCATGGATCACACAGAATTACATGTCGGGAATTACTACCATAAACCTGTAAAAGGAAATCTAGAAAAAGGAAAGATGATATATGAAGCTTGGAAAGAAATATGGAATACAGACCTGGACAGGAATTACAAAACAGATTATGAAGTCTAC
The DNA here is from genome assembly GCA_938044055.1 of uncultured Saprospiraceae bacterium. GTDB lineage: Bacteria > Bacteroidota > Bacteroidia > Chitinophagales > Saprospiraceae > JABDLO01. Next base: position 571 of record CALIQO010000060.1, on the reverse strand, counting down.
GGACCGAAATCAATGGATATGCAAAAAGCTGAAGTAGATATCTATGTTTCTGTCAACTAAATCGTATAAAAGAAAAGAGGAGAGCAATTGAAGGCTCTCCTCTTTTTCGCAAAGTAAATCAACTATTTACTTCAACTATCTATATTTAAAAACACTAAAATCCGCCTTCGAAGTCTCCACCATCATCTCCACCACCTCTGTCACTACGTTGTCTCTTCTTCTTCATGTTTAATCGGTAGCTGAGTGTAAGAGATATATCTCGTACCCTCCACTGAAAAAAACCATCTGTGTAAAAATCTTCTCCAAATGTTTCACCTATTCTTTTTCTTCCATTGAAAACATCCCTTACATTAAGCGTCAAGGTCATGTTGTCGTTGTAAAAATCCTTCGAAAACGCAATATCAGCGGTACCTACTCCTTGGGTGTTTCCTTGTGTAGTCTCTCTCGCGGCTCTATAATTATACCTTAATTGCAGGTTAGATCTATTCCAGAAGGTAAATCGAGAAGTCAACCTTGTAAACCAAGTATAGGTATCTGCATCGAAAGTCTGATCTCCTAATTGTCCATCAGT
>CALIQO010000059.1 GCA_938044055.1 uncultured Saprospiraceae bacterium | reverse complement strand
CTCTAATAACTGATTCTAAAGACAATAGGAAATCAGTGAGGTTCTCATCTAAATAGCTAGGATTCCTTTCACCGTGTTTAGTATACCATATTTGTCCATAATCACTATCTCTAATCGACATTAATATTAATCCGTTTGAAGGGTTTGATGTAGAGCCAATTGGCAAAAATTCGATTGGACTCCCCCACAACACTATATGTCGCTCCCATATTTCATTTAAGTCATTTTGAGAAAAAAAACTATCTACTTTAACTTCGAAGCCTTTCTTATTTGTAAATGCTAACCACTTAGTAGCTCTAAAGAAAAAATCTTCTTGTTCGTCATAATACTCTATTATTAAGTTACTCAGACCAAGTATAATTTCACAGCTCTTATATTCAACCGGTACTCTTACATTATACTTTTCTTCAAAATGTGTAATTTGCGATTTCATTTATAAGTTATTAAATATGTGATTAATACCTAATTCTACTGTTTTAACTCCTCCAACATGGGACAATCCAGTATGAATATTTGTAAACACAGGGATCAAAGTAACGCCGTCTTCATGATGATGCCAAGTTATTTTTTTCCAACTCCCATTTACTTAAACGTTTAGTGAAGATCCTGTACCATTATAGAAAAGGTATGGTCGGCAGTAAGGAACCGAAGGCTAAGAATTTTCTTCTGTTAACACTCATAATACAGCAAGTTTCGATTGTCATAAAGTTAAAGAAAGAAATTTTATACTTCCAAATATTTTAGTCGCTAAAAATCAAATTAAAGAAAGGGGTAGAAATTGAATGACTAGAAAAGATAATATATACTCCAGTATCTTTAAAACACTTAATCTACAATTTCAATGAATACTTCACCGGTTTCACTAAAGATATTTTTCTCTATTTTATTTTCATCAATCAACAGTCGAGATCTATATTCAAGCAAAATTATATATTATTCTCAGCCCCATCATAGAACTCAACCAGCTCTACCCTACCGCCTCTATGCACCTAGCCATCACTTATTGATTGTTCCTGATCACTTACTAATCACCAGCGATAGAACCTGCTCACTTCCCTACTTTTATTCCAGAATTAATTGAATCTAAATCACCAAAAATTTAATCGGATGAAAAATAGCTTATGGACTTTATTGCTCATATTTACTTTCCTTTCTTGTGGAAGCGATGACGATCCTGGCACGCAGGATAGCTCAGAAGATTTTTTCGAATGCGTCATCGATGGTGAACCCTATAGGATAGAAGGAACCTATGCATTCGCTACTTTGATAGATACGGACCTGTTCGGAATTTATGGAAACGAACCACCTGTGCAGAGTGGGAATTATAAGAATGTGTACATATCTCTGCCTATGGAACCCACAACAGGAACCATCGAATTAACAGATCCAGAAGACAGTGCTCTAGGTGTTATTCTAGATTTAGGAACCTCTAGTACTTGGATATCTACTTTCGGTGGAAGTGGAGAAATAACCATTACAGAAAAAACATCAGATAGAATAAAAGGCACTTTCTCCTATACGTGTGTGAATCTTGACGACAATACAACTAGAGTGGTTGAAGATGGAAAATTCGATGTGAAAATCATGAACTAGTCTCAATTATAATTCAGCGATTTGTTCGCTGGTGTGAATGGTCGGAAAGAGGTATTCATAGGTACCTCTTTCCTTTTTTCCGTATGCTTATTTCTGAAGCCTCGGATCAAAAACAAATTTCTCTGTGCCCACTAATTTTATCTGACTAAAATCTGGATGATTCGGGTTGAGGAGATAATTAAACTCCATGGCAACCATAGCAGATGGCACGCGCATCACAGCGTATTTTCCTTCTTGGATCCACTTGTCTCCGATCGCCTGGCAATCGCTATATTGATCGTATCGGAACCAGTACTTAGGTAGAGAAGAAGATCTTACTTTCTTAATCTTCAATCTATCAGGAAACTCAATCACCATGACAGAAAAAAGTCCATTCAATCCTTCTCCCGATCGATGGGCTAGATTTTCTAAACTTGCCAGTGCTCGCGTATAAGAAGTATAGATGACGAAAACGCCCTTAGAATTCCACCGACCAGGATAGCCTGATGCGTGTAACTTCTTAGACCACTTGTTTAACGTAATTCTATATACCTGCATGTCTTATGCCAGTGCGCCGTACTCAATCCGTATAAGTTCTTCCTCTACTAGATCCATCCCCGTAATTGTATTAAGCAACAACATAGGTACCTGATCCCCTAGTCCGTAAGCCGGCTTGTCTAACCACGATACAAAGGCCGTCAAAGAACTGAATATGTCTCTCCCCTTCTTAAAAAGACCCATCAACTTCAAGGCAATCTCACTGTGCTTAGGATTAAGCTTTTTATTGTCTTTCTCGTAACGCATCATGGTCTTAAGCGATACATCGAAGATAGACTCAGCTAGGAACTGTCGCTTGATTCCTGAGATCTCATGTATCTCTGAAAACACTGAGGACTCAACACCATCGTTAGAAGTTTTAACGATGGTGAGATCACTTCTAAGTGCGTGTCTATACTTATTAAGAACTCTAGCAGCTGTCATAATCCATTCTTTACAACACAATATACGGATTTATGTCCATATAATCAAGACAATTGTCTGACTCCTACACAAGACAATTCCAGAACAATTAATGCTTATAGAACACGCCTATACTGTAACTCGGACTTGCAAATATTATGGCTCCAGAACTTACTACTCCTACTGCTGCACTTACGCCGAAATTTTTATTGATATTATAAGCCAGCTCTGGCGTAAAGGAAACATATTCTACATTGTTGCTGAAAACAGAAGTGAAGTTTAAAGCCAATTCAGGATCTCCGTTGAATCTAGATTGACGACTTTCTACCCGTAAGCTAGGGGTAAGTTTTCCGCCTAAGATCGTAATGCCCAGCTGCGCGCTCAACAACGTTTCATCGGAAAATCCTTTCGTCCGATTGTTGTATCCAGCACCGAGTGCCAGCCAGCCATTGTTGTTGCCTAAAGAAAAAGACTTTCCTGCCTCCAGGAATAAGGCTTGATTAAATTCTCCATCACCCGTCTGTAAGTTGCCTTCTGATCCACCAGTCTTACCCAGCGGAATTCCGAATTTAAGTGAAGTACTAATTGAGTAACCGGGACCACTCAACAATCCATAGGTCAACCCTATTTCTGCATCACCCAGAGAAGAAATGGCTTCCCCTTCACTCAAGACTTCTTGCGTGGTCTGACTCACGGTATTGTTAAAATAAGCTCTGGAGAAAAACGGAAGGTATAATGATCCAGTAAATTTACTGGCAATACCATACTCAGCATATATGCTTGTATTGAAAATTCCGTTGGTAACATTGGGATCGATTTTTCCTTGATCGGTAAAATGCTGATCTGCAACAACCCACCATTCTGACAGTTTTAAAAATAATCCCCCAGTGGGTTGTGGCCACGGTCCAGCTACAGCAACACTAGCAAGAAGAGAAAACACTAATATATTTAATGACTTTTTCATTGTTTTAATTTTAAGACGTAGAGAAATTATTGATCGTCGGAACCTTCTCCGACCTTCACCTTAAAAGGCTTGCACCAGAATAACAGAAATTCGAATTCCATCAATTGTACATCTGAGATTCGGTAACTGTGCTCTCCTTCAAACTGTGTGACCATACTTACCTCCTTAGCACCAGACACTGAATTCAGATTATTGGTAAGATATACGTACAATCCTGGCAACCGATCTGTCGTCCTAAAATCATCGTTTAACGTAAGGATAAGATCATCCCCATCGGGTACTATATTATAAGTTCCTTCTAGGTCATAGAAGGTAGTTGTACGGATGGTTCCATTTCTTTCAGATGCTTGTTCCGTTCTATTTTCTCCTACGATCAAGTCAAATGATAAGTTCACTTCATTTCCTTCGTCGTCTGCAGAAATTAAAATGGTAGATGATCCTAGAGACAATCCAGTTATTTCTCCAGATGTGGATACCGAGACGACATCCGGGCTAGAAGAAGAAAAGGTGAAATCAATGGTTTCTTCTTGACCTATTTCATTTAAGTATTGTAAATCTAAGGGATAGGTCTCTCCTAAAATAAGTGTATCTATTAAGTTGAGTACCCGTATTTCTCTATCTACGGCATCTTCTATGAAATCGTCCCCTATACAAGCTGTAAAGGCACTGAAAATCATGAAGAGTCCGATGAATTTTAGTAGCTTCATAATGCAATTTTAAAGTTTAAAATAATT
>CALIQO010000058.1 GCA_938044055.1 uncultured Saprospiraceae bacterium | reverse complement strand
CCATATTTTTTAGCAGTTGTCAATCAGTATGATTTATTTAACATTAGAAATTTTATGGGTACAAAAAAACTAGGTAACTAAAAACCTAGAAATGATTATCTTTATAAACCCTCATCTTTAACTACCAAATAGGGCATGTTGCCTGGGAAAATTCCCCATAGTTTTCTGTCTGCTAAGCAATATTCAACCATATTAATTGCCAATCCCAACAAAAAGAGATTTTCCATTGTGTTTCTTGTCTATGCCCATGGCGATTGTAAATTTTCCAGGACCATTGAGTAAGGTGTACTTCGCTTTCGCAAATGTCCTTCTTTTTATCATGTGATCAAGGCCATCAATGGGTTCGACTGCTCGAATAAGAATCGCATGGGCTTCGCCATCGATGTAGGTGACAACATTAAATAGATGGTGGATGCCATAACATATGTATACATAAGCATGCCCGCCTTCCCAGAACATAACTTCAGTCCTTTCTGTTCTGCGGTTTCCATGTGCATGACAAGCTAGATCATCTGGAGCTATGTATGCCTCAGTCTCAACTATTTTACCACGGGTTATAAGACCATCGACATGGGTTTTAATGACCTTGCCCAATAATTCACGTGCAATAAGACAGGCGTCTTTTCTTTTGTAAAAGGCTTTACCAAGCAAGGGGTAACTCATCCTCTTTTTTCTTTTAATGCGTCTTTAGAAAGAAAAATTCTCCACGATTCTGGAAAGCGACTGACAACTTTATGGAGCATATGAAACCTTCTCCCAGGTACAATCATTTTCTTCCTTCTCTTGAGCGCGCGCATAATATCTTTCGTTACTGTTCCTACTTCTATCGTCAACCAAGAATCATAGAGCTTAGACTTGCCCATATCCGCATTTTCTTGAAACTGTGTTCTTACAGGTGTAGGGCAGACGGTAAGAACATGGATGTTCCTTTTCATTGCTATAAGCTCTTCTGCCAGTGATCGACTCCAGTTATACAGAAATGCTTTAGAAGCGCCATAAGTTGCGAATCTTGGATTGGGTTGAAAAGCTGAAATAGATGATAAGTTGATTATGGACTTTAGAGCAGGAAACGATTTTAAGTTGAGTAATTCATAGCTTAGTTTCATGACAGACTTAATATGTAAGTCGACCATGTTTAATTGTCTTTCTAACGATAGAGTCTTGAAGTTTCCATACAACCCATATCCTGCATTATTGACAAGAAGGTCTATGTCTTGATGCTTCTCATTGCATAGATCAACCAATCGATTGACTTCACTTGCTACACTTAAGTCCATGTGGATGGCTTCTACATTAATATTAGGAAAGTCTTTCTTAAGATTTGCTGAGGCTGATGCAACTTCTTCTTTAATAAGGGAAGCAATTACGAGGTGGGTGCCTTCTCCAGCAAGCCTGCGCGCAAGGTCCAGACCTATACCTGATGATCCTCCTGTAATTAATGCTTTATGATGAGACATCGCTCGGAAGTTTATGTGAAATAGAGTTACGGGATACTTTTTTCACCTCTTTCTGCAAGGTTCTTAAGTAGTCGTGGTAGTGAACTTCTATGGTGTGCCTTTTTTTCTTGAGAAATTGCTTGTCAATTTCGTCGGCATCAGCTTCACTGGCTTTTACCATGTCCGCAGGTAGATTATACTGACCTTTGATGTACATTGCGGCAAGCATAGACTGCGCTTCACTAAGTGGCCAGACAGCGCCCTGTGGTTGTACAAGACCTATGAATAACAAGTTCTTATGGATGGGGTGAAACATGCGTAAGTAAAGAGGTACTCGGTCTGCTTCTGAATAGTCTAGGAAATCTGAATCGAAAAACGGAGTAGAAATCTTGTAACCCGTAGCAGCAATGATGACATCGTACTCAGCTTGATGTCCATCTGCGAATGTTACTGTTTTCTCTTCGATAGATTTAATCCCTTTTCTAGGGGTTACTTTACCGTGTCTTATTTTATATAAGAGCTCAGAATTGAGAGTAGGGTGGTCCTTCGTTATAGGAAAATCTGGGGTAATAAGACCATAGTTTTCATACTTCCCGATCTGAATTCTCAGACTAAGTTTCCGAAGTGGTTCAGCTATAAATTCTGGAATAAAGCGCATATCATCGTTAAATGTATCTGTTGGTTTACCTAGAAAAAACTTAGGAATGATATAGTGGGCTCGACGTAAGCTTATGTCCACAGATTGTGCAACCCTAGAGCATTCCACTGCGCAATCACAACCAGAGTTTCCAGCTCCGATTACAAGAACGCGTTTGTCCTGAAAGGGGCGATTGTTCTTATAGCTATGAGAATGCATATAGGTGCCCGTAAAATTTCCGGGTAATGCTGGATGTCTAGGTACACTGTGGTGTCCACTGGCTACCAATATATAATCATAGTCTTCGCTAGACGCCCCATCTACATCTACCCGCCATTTATCGTTTTCTAGTTTTTTAACCTGGCGGATTGTGGAATTGAATTTTATATAGGACCGTAAATCGAAATGATCGGCATAGGCATTGAAGTAAGCCAATACTTGTATGTGTGATGGGTAGTCAGGATAATCTTCCGGCATAGGAAAGTCACTGTACTGACTCAGAGTTTTAGAGCTGATAATATGGGTGGTTTCGCATACAGAAGAGTGTCCTTCTCCAGCTGTATAAACCCAGTTACCTCCCAGCTGGTCGTTCTGTTCATAACAAGTTATCTTCGTAATACCAGAATCCAATAATGATTTGATTGCAGTAATGCCACTACAACCTGCTCCTACGACACATACCTTGGGAGAATTCATGCTTAACGTTAATGTTTTTAGATTGAGGTGAATTTACCATAAATTAGCCTAGAATAGTATCCCTAATCAACGCAATGTTCGTGAATGTCCCTTGACGGTAAGATTATAGCTATATTTCTTCGCCATATTGTGGGAAGATCGAAGGATTAGAATGATATTTGCAGCGTTTATTTTAATACAATCCATTAATAGTATTGTAAAACCATAAAACACTTTAATTCTTTTGGCAATTGCCATAGCAAGAGATAAAGAAATTATTTGCCGAAAGGCATAAAAAATATATTGATGAAAGATTATTCTTACGTGTTTAATGCCCATCCGACCTTTATAGAATCTATGTATACGTCATATAAAGCTGACCCTAGTTCAGTGGAAGATGGGTGGCGTTCATTTTTTGAAGGATTTGAGTTTGCCGGTAATGGCAATGGACATGTCGAAGAAAAAATTCTTGGTTCAGAATCAATAGCTAAGGAATTCGGCGTACTATCAATCATCCATGGGTACAGAACTAGAGGGCACTTGCTTGCTAAAACGAATCCCATCAGAGAAAGGGTAGATCGCAAGCCGCACCTAAACTTGTCTGATTATGGATTAAGCGATGCGGACTTAGGAGAAGTTTTCCATGCTGGTGAAGAGCTGGGATTGCAGCAAGCGACCCTACAGAATATATTGGATAAGTTACAGGTCATATACATAGGACCTGTAGGTGTAGAATATGCGCATATAGAAGAAAGAGAACGACGCATGTGGCTCAGAGAGAAGCTAGAGCAACGAGCTTTAAGCGGTGGTTACGGTCTAGATGTTGGGACTAAAAAAAGGATTCTAGAAAAATTAAATGGTGCAGTAGTTTTTGAAAAATTTCTACACACCAAATATGTAGGTCAGAAGCGTTTTTCTCTAGAAGGAGGAGAGTCAGCAATCGCTGCACTTGATGCCATTATCAATACGGGAGCTGATCTTGACGTGCAAGAAGTTTTAATAGGTATGGCGCATAGAGGAAGACTCAACGTCCTTGCTAATATTATGGGTAAAACTTACGAACATATATTCAACGAATTCGAAGGGACTGCTGTTCCTGATATGAGCTTCGGAGATGGAGATGTGAAGTATCACTTAGGATATTCGTCGATGCTAGAAACCCCATCAGGAAAGCCAGTTCATCTGAAGCTGGTCCCTAATCCTTCTCACCTAGAATCGGTAGATCCTATACTTGAAGGATTCGCAAGAGCCAAGGCGGATATTTTGTACAATCACGATTACGATCGCATCCTGCCTATATTGATACATGGAGATGCAGCTGTAGCAGGGCAAGGTGTGGTATATGAGACGGTACAGATGAGTCAACTAGAAGGGTATTACACAGGGGGCACCATCCACTTCGTTATTAACAACCAGATCGGTTTTACAACAGATTTTACGGATGCAAGATCATCCACCTATTCGACTGCTGCAGCAAGTCTGATCAAGGCACCTGTATTCCACATCAATGGAGACGACCCAGAAGCGGTTGTATGGGCTGTGCAACTAGCGGTAGAATACAGACAGAAATTCAACAACGATGTTTTTATAGATATGGTGTGTTACAGAAGGCATGGGCACAATGAAGGGGATGACCCTAAATTTACCCAACCTAAAATGTACGCAGGCATAGAAAACCATCTTAATCCTAGGGAGATATATCTACGTACCCTCATAGAGCGTGGTGATGTAGAAAAGAAAATTGCCGAGGAAATGGAAACCCAGTTTTGGGGAGATCTCCAGAAGAGGCTAGAAAGAGTAAAAGAAAAACCACTTCCATATACCTATCAAGAGTCAGAACAAGCTTGGAGGAAGTTAAAATTCGTTATGGATTCTACGGGTGTTAATTTTTCTCCTAAGACGGGCATAACTAAGAAAAACATCAATCGAATTCTGGATCACTTGATGACACTTCCAGAAGGACTTAAACCCCTTTCTAAAATTAAAAGGTTGCAGAAGGGTAAGCAGAAATTGCTTGATGCTAAGGTAGTAGATTGGGCGCTGGCAGAATTGACCGCCTATGGTTCTATCTTATTAGAAGGGAAGAATGTAAGGATGAGTGGGCAGGATGTAAAGAGAGGAACTTTCTCTCATCGCCACGCTGTGTTTAACGATTCAGACACAGGAAAAGAATACAATCGATTGATGGGAATGGATGATAAGCAGGGTAGGTTTATGATCTATAATTCCTTTTTATCAGAATTCGCAGTGATGGGATTCGAGTATGGATATTCACTGGCTTCTCCAGATTCATTAATCATCTGGGAGGCACAATTCGGAGATTTCTATAATGGAGCACAGACGATAATAGATCAATATGTGTCCGCGGCAGAAAGTAAGTGGCGCAGAATGTCGGGCTTGGTCTTATTGCTTCCACATGGATATGCAGGTCAAGGACCTGAGCACTCTAGTGCCAGACTTGAGCGATTCTTACAATCATGTGCTGAGTTTAATATGGTCGTAACCAACATTACTACTCCGGCTAATTTCTTTCACCTGTTGCGTCGTCAGCTCGCACAACCTTTTAGAAAGCCACTTGTCAACATGTCTCCTAAATCTTTACTGAGACACCCTAGATGTGTATCAAGCATAGATGATTTATCAACGGGTAATTCCTTCTCTCCAGTTATCATGGATAAAGCTGTTGCGAGTAAGGTCAAGAAAGTTATTATGTGCAGTGGTAAGGTCTATTACGACCTGCTTAATAGGAAGGAAGAAACAAAACGAGACGATGTCTTGCTGATTAGATTAGAGCAGTTATATCCATTTCCTGAAAAAGAAGTGCAAGCGGTGTTTAAGAAATACAGTAAAGCAGAATTTCTATGGGTTCAGGAAGAGCCTCTTAACATGGGCGCATGGGACTATATAGTTAGGTACTTAAGAAAAGCGCCGATAGAAGTTGTTGCAAGAAAAGCTTCTGCATCGCCAGCAACAGGTTTTAAGAAAAGCCATGACAAGCAGCAACAAGATATTATAGATAGAGCATTTAGCTAGTTGAAAGTGGTTATCGCTGAGGACCGTTGTAGATCACAATGGATATACCATATACCATGAAGTCTGTATCGAAGTCACTCTCTATGGCTTGTGTATCCGGATAAAAAGTTTTTTCGAGTCCATATACGTTCAGGCTTGATAATGGAAATTGAATGTAAGGTTTAAATGTAAGAGCCATACTTCTTGATGTTGCTTCAAAAATGAAATTAAACTTGGCTGCCCATCCTGAATTTTCAACAATGGTTTCTGTAGCATCGAAGTTAGGAATATCTTGCTTGAGTTTCAATCGTCTTCTGTCTATACTAGATCCTATACCTACAGCTCCATACATGGTTTCCAGTCCGAGAGAGAAAGTCCGCAT
>CALIQO010000057.1 GCA_938044055.1 uncultured Saprospiraceae bacterium | reverse complement strand
CCCAACTGTGACCTTCATCCATAGACATGTGAAGGTGGTTGGAACCCGTATATAATTTCTTAGGATTGTGCTTAGAAAAGAAAATAGGGAAGTTCCACTGAAACCTGTACTTCATTCCTTCAGCACCATAACCCATCGGATTGTCTGGCCACACATTTATGGCTCTTACTGTTCCACGGTCGTGGTTGACTCTAGTGAGAAATCCACCATAACTTCCTCCGTATACAATTTCATCGTTGGTAGGATCTATGGCTATGTGCGCAGATTCACCTCCAGCGGTACGTTCCCAATCACCATCTCCGATAGATCCTCCAGAACTACGATGACTGATTCTTATGGTAGAATTGTCTTGCTGTGCTGCGTAGATTCTATAAGGAAAATGATTGTCGGTTGTAACTCGATAGAATTGTGCTGTCGGTTGATTGTGATAAGTGGACCATGTCTGTCCTCCATCATATGTTACTTGAGCACCACCATCGTCTCCTATAATCATACGCTTAGGATCTTCAGGTGAAATCCAGAGATCGTGGTGATCCCCGTGAGGAGCATTAGATGCAGAAAAAGTCTTTCCCCCATCCGTAGACTTATGGTAATTCACATTCATCACGTAGAGGGTGTTGTAATCCTCCGTGTCTGCATAGATACGTGTATAATACCATGCTCTCTGTCTAAGTGAACGGCTGTCATTGGTTTTGGCCCATGTTTTTCCCCCATCATCAGATCTGTAAACACCGCCTTTAGCGTTTTCAATGAGCGCCCACATTCTATCTCCATTAATCGGAGAAATGGCTACTCCTGATATTCCCCATGCACCACTTGGTAATCCTTCATTTTTAGTAATTTCTGTCCAGGTGCTTCCGCTGTCTGTACTTTTCCATAATCCAGAACCTTCTCCACCACTAGATAGAGAATAAGGTGTTCTTCTTATATTCCACGTAGATGCAAGCATGATTCTAGGGTTGCTCGGATCTATACATAAGTCTACTGCTCCCACGTCATTGTTGACGAAGAGTGTTTTCTTCCATGACTTCCCTCCGTCCGTAGATTTAAAGATGCCTCTTTCAGCATTCCCTTTATAGAGATTTCCCATAACCGCCGCATATACAACGTCTGGATTATCTGGATGCACACGTATTCTACCTACATGCCTGCTGTCTTTCAGTCCTATTGAATGCCAGGTTCTACCTGCATCCACAGACTTCCATAATCCATAACCAGAAGATACATTCCCTCTTACTGTTTTTTCTCCACCTCCCACATAGATTACATTATGGTCAGAAGGGGCAATGGCTATACTTCCTATAGACCCGCCGAAAAAACCATCAGAGATATTCTCCCACGATCTTCCTCCATCATGGGTCTTCCATACTCCACCACCTGTCGCTCCGAAGTAAAAAAGGTTGGGTTTTCCAGGCACACCGGTCACTGCACATGATCTTCCTCCTCGATAAGGTCCTATGTTTCGCCACTTAAGACTGTTTTCATAGAAGGGTAGAGAAGGGTCTGAAGATGTTGCAGTATTCTGTGCTTGAATTTCTATGCATACCATAGAAAGTAAAAGAAGGAAAATGAGGTTTTTCATTATTGTTTATCGTTTAATAGTAATCCATAGATATCTCAGGTAAGATAGGAATCCTAAATTAACTGAATAGTTAAATTCATTAAAAATTACTTGGGTAGAAATTACATTAGATATATTTTTAATATATTGAAGTAATTTACTAGATTGATTCGTTCGATGAAACCCATTGAATATCATGGCTTCAATAAGTGTTTAAAATGCAGGCTTCAGCCATTGCCATTCTAGACAATTATGTATGGATCTTTGGGAGGTTTTAAATCACAGCATAGCTTCTTTTTAATATATGGATGTACCTACTCGCACTTATGGATTAACTTGTAACCTTTCAATTTCTCAAGGTAAGGTGTCGCGATATTTTTCTGATTTCCTGGATGATGTATGGAAGAATCAATGGTATGAAGTCAACGGTGTTAAGGTCAAGCTTGAGCGCAATGGGAAGGTGGATGTTCAGATTCATCAAGGTTTTATAAGCTGCGATATGCCTTTAGATATCCAACTTAAGAGACCATCGGGATTATTCACTGTTGAAGGAGAAGGCAGCCTGGTTTTAAAGACTAAAACAGGGATAGAATTTGGATCTGGTGGACAAGTGAAGTCACGTACAGAGATCGTAGAACATGCTTGGACTGAAAAACCTGTTGTCACAGTAGGGATATTAAATATGCCTGTAGAAACGCTCATAAACCTATTGCTAGATCACCATGAATCATTAATTACCAGTAGGGTTGATGAAATTGTTCAGACTCAGGTGAATCTAAAAGGACTCGTGGATAATCATCTATTGAAACCCATTGAAAATATAGATATCCCTAGTTTAGGTTCAAGGTATGTAGATCTGAAAATAAAGAATGTTGATATAGATCTTTCTAAATCAACTGCTAATCATGTTCTAGGTCAAGTATATATTGACTATGACATAGATCTTGCAGGAAAAGGAAAAGAAGTCTTGTCAGACAATGAAATGATTGTAAATTGGGTACAGCCGAAGTCTGTCACTGTATCTAAAACTCTTGATGCGTTTTTTACGTATGATGAATTAGAATCTGTGATACACGAGTGGATATCTAAAATTGAAATTAGTAATAAGCCAGTCGAACTAGAAGAATTGCAATTGTCATTTCCTGATAAATTCAAGGTCAATGGAATAATTGCCTCTCCTGTTTCAGCCTCTTTTTCTGTAGAAGGGTTTCCTCGGTATGAAAAAGAAGAAGGAACCTTGTATCTCGATCATATGTCTACTTCATTTAACCCCAGCAACATATTTCAGAAAGCCCTTTCTTTTATTATTAAAGGAAAGATACAATCTACCATAGAAAAAAAACTGCCATTGAAGATCAACGAACAATTGTATGCATTAAAGGAAAAGATCCCGAGTTATTCTAATGATGAATTTACTGCTTCAATACATATGGATCGCTTGTCATGTCACGATATTTACTGGAAAACAGAAGGGTTGAAAGTGGGTGTTGTTTTAGACAACCTATCTATAAGGGTTGAAGAAGATGAAGTACAGCCACTAGCTTAGTTTATAACTATATAAGAGACATTTTTTAAGAGGAGATTCATCTGCAATTCCAGGATGCATAAACGTTCCTTTTTTCTCCATTCCTATCTTGATCATGACACCTTCTGACGGCTGGTTAGCATATGGAGTAATCGCCACCACCTCCTTTATGGTAGCATAAGAAGCAAGATCAATCATGGCGCGAGCACCTTCTGTAGCATAACCTTTTCTCCAGTGACTCCTGGACAACCTCCATCCGATTTCATAAGCCGGTGTAAAGTAGGCATCGTAAGGAACCTTCTGCAAGCCTATTGTTCCTATACAGATATTACTTTCTTTAAGAACGGCAGGAAAAAATCCATAACCATTAGTAGCAATGTTTCTTTTCTGCTTAGAAATCCACTTAATGGTTTCTTCTTCTGATAAGACAGATTCAAAGTATTCCATAACTGTTTCATCTAAGTTAATGGCAACCATGGCTTCATAATAGGATTCATTCCAATCTGGAAAACTAAGTCTGCTGGTTACGGGTCTGGATAAAAGGTGATTCATATTGTGTGCTAAATATCAAGCCCGAATTTAAAATTTAGAACAATGCCAATGGTGTTTTTACTGCAAATTATTTCTGGATTAAGACTTTTTAATACAGAGTTGTTAAATTCATCTTTCCATAAACGAAAAAATTAAAAGTAAGGTAGAGTTAAATTCCTTAAACATTTACCATTAAACATCTTCTATGGCCTATGGACTTGCATGTGGACACTTAGAAACCCTTAATGCTGGGCGTGAAATTCTGGATAATGGCGGTAATGCTGTAGATGCGGCGATAGCTGGATTGTTTGCATCATTTGTGTCAGAACCTTGCATGTCAAGTCCTGGAGGAGGAGGATTCTCGGTATTACGTGTAGGACAACAGACCCTATTCTATGACTATTTCTGTCAGACACCTATGATAAAATGTCCCGAATCCAAGCAAGATTTTTTTCCCATTACTGTTGATTTCGGAGGCACACAAGAAGACTTCTATGTAGGTGCGTCTTCTATTGCAGTGCCAGGTATTGTTTCAGGTATTTATAAGATGCATTCAGATCATGGTTCGATTCCGCTTAGGGAGCTAGTACAATATGCAATCGCTCTTGCTAAGAATGGATGTGAGATTGATCCATTTCAACATCATGACTTCCACTTGCTTGAGAGTATATTGAATTTAACGCCTGAAGGCAGATCATTGTTTTTTAATACTGAAGGGCAATTGAAATCCATAGGGGATACATACAAGATGGCCCAGATGGCTGATTTTCTAGATGTACTTGCTATAGAAGGGCAGCGCTTTTACTACGAGGGTGAAATTGCAGAAATGGTGTCTTCTATATCGCTTCAGAAAGGAGGGCATCTATCTACAGATGACTTTAAAAAATATAAGGCCCAT
>CALIQO010000056.1 GCA_938044055.1 uncultured Saprospiraceae bacterium | reverse complement strand
AGCCGTTAAACGCCGGATTAGAATACTCGTATTGAGCACCGGGTGCTGACTTAAGTCTCTTAGTTCTTTTAATAGGTGCCCAGTTTTCATCATCTTTTGCGGTGAGAAAAAACCTTGTGTTGTTACGCACATCTCTTATATCCGGTAGTCCAGAAGTGTGCGAAAGCAGATGTTCGACGGATACCGAATCAGCAATATCAGAAAGTTCGAAATCATTAAAATATTTCGAAATAGGATCCTTAATGGACAATTGATTTCTCTCATGCAATATCAAGATGGCATTAGAGACGAATGTTTTAGAAATTGACCCCGTATTGAAAAGGGTATGTTCTGTAATTTTCTCACCCGTTTTCAGATCAGCTAAACCATAACTTCCTAGAAACTTGACTTCGTCCCCTTTCATCACAAGAATAGATCCTCCTGGTTCTTCCGAAGAAAATAGACCATCATACAATTCATCAAAAGCCGTTCTTACATCCCACTTATCTTGAGAGAAAACAGGTATATAAAGAAAATGTAACCCGACGATTAATAAGTAAGCGATTTTCATATCTATAAAACTAGTCAAAATTAAATTATAGTGTATCTAGAAAATGCTTTTATATTACCCTTCATTTTCTCATTTAGAAAACCACACACATTTAGGGTAATTCAAGTAAAACTTCTATAAAAATTCTAGAAGATAAAGTTTATCAATTACAAGAGATTGCAAAAAAAGTAATTTGATCTACTCATATTATCCCTTCCATAATTTCTAAGCTTATTTTTCTCTGTAATCATATCAGATGATATATCACTTATGAAGTGATTCAATAGGAAAGTTAATTTTCTACTACGACCAAGGAAGTAGTTTCTATTTTGTCTGTATAGGCTACCTTAACTATATATGTTCCATTAGAAAACCTGTCGAGATCGATCTGCATCTGAGATACATATTTTTCTTTTGATTTATTTAAAACAACTCTTCCGCTGATATCTAGAATCGAAACATCGGCGTCCTTCATTTCGTTTTCTATACCAAAATCTATAGATGCATAATTACTCGCTGGATTGGGGAACACTGCTATCTTACTCTTTTTTCCTTGACGAGGATCTCCGATATTATGCCCTTGCCTTGTAGTTATAGATGCGGGTCTTGCATACGCGGATATCCCATTTATATCTGTAACATAAACTGCATACTCTTCTACTTCACCATAATATATATATTCGCAAGTAGATACACTATAATAAGATAATTGTACTCTCACCCTATGGCATACATCTGGTTCAACATCATAATTAAATGGTCTGATGTTAGTAACCGGACCATCAATTCCCCATAAGTGCATAGTCTCTCCTGGATCAGAAAAATCATTGTCATTATTCATGTCAAAAGAAAATGTTACATGCTCTTCATATCTTGTTGATGAGTAACCTGGAGTCATCGATATTGTTAATGAATCACTTAAGTCTGCATGGTAAAGTTGACAGTAATCTACATGAGAGCCATCGTTGATTCCATTAAAGAGATATAGGTCTCCTATTCCTACTCCATCGATCCACTCGTATGCACTTGACCCTACTCCATTGTCGCAAGTATATAATCCATCTTCTATATAAAACGAATAATCTTCTACTTCACCATAGCTAAAACTCCCACAAGGACTAGGAGCAGATCCATATTTCATAATGACACGCATTGTTGTAAATCCAGTGGGTGCACTGGAAGGAATACTTATCTGAGTAGCTGCACCATAATTGGTAGGACTCGTACTTAAGTAAACATTTTCTCCACTATCTGAAAAATCTCCATCTTTATTAAAGTCTATCCATACACCCCAGTACTCATTATATTCATAACCGGAATATCCAGGTTCCATATTCATATAAAAACACATTCCTTGACTTGCATGCATCGGAGCATAAGTAACAGCATCATTGTATCCACCGTTGTTTCCAGTAACCTTTTTATCAAAACCAAAACTTACGCGTTCTATCCATTCATAGGTCGATGTATTTCCAGCAGCACTACAATATTGAGCATTGCCTGAAACGTAACCTAAACTTAACAAACAAAAAAGGAGTAAATAATTTTTCATGTCTTATTGTTTTTCATTGAAGTGATGTAAACACATTGGGGTTTGCATGAATAAGTGCTTCCATTTCTCAATAGGTAAATCATTGTTGAAATTTACCGCCCGGAAATTTATAAAAGTGATTTACCTTTCCTTATAAATCGTAACATGTATATGTAAGCATCAATTGTTAACCTCTTCTAAAATTAAAACGATGAAAACAATTACTCCTCTAATGTTTATTGTCAGTGTCTTTATTCTATGTTCATGTGATTCTAACCCACGAGGTGATCAATCTCAAAACAATGAAATTTCTAAAGCTAGAGAGTCTTCAGGGTCAGAAACCGATTCTGAATCGATATTTAAAAAATTGAGTGATAGAGTTGAGAAGATAGATTCAGAAAAAGGCCTTAATGGCTTACTCAAGGATCTTAAGAAAGAAGATGGTTCTAATGTGTATGATGATGTCCTAAAAGAAATTGCAAAAGAAGATGCTGAGTCTAATGGACAAGTAAGCAAGACCATCGACTTCTTTATAAAAAGCGCTGAAAAACATATGGGAGGGCAAGACTTTGCTGAAGTAATAGGTGATGCTATTGAAAACATGAACGACTACTCAGCTGAGCTAGAATCGGAATGGGAAAATGTACTTAACCAGGTTGAAAACAGTGGACACCAGGAAGATATCCCTGAAATCCTAGAAGGTCTTAATGACTTTATTAAAACTGGAGGTGAAAATGGTGGGATCGAAAAAATCATGGAAGTGGTCATTAAGAAATATGAGCAAGAAAATTATGGTGATGAAATAAATCCACTTATTGAGAAAATGAAAGAAATTGTAAACAACGATGAATTAAGTGCAGAGAAGGAAGCCACCGACCTTCTAGAGGAGTTCCTAAGAAAAAGTATGGATGAAATGGAGCAGGCTCGAATCCAACAAAACAGAAAATAGAATAACTATATTTCCCTTTTAATGTATATCAAAAAAGATCTCCGAAGCTGGATGAGCGAAACAATTCAATTGCGTTCAATTATATAAAATTTCTTTTATTTGGAATTTAATTAACTAGTTTTTCAACCATAAAAACATCCATATAAATCTTTCTCTATACACTTTAATGCGGAATCAATATTTGAAAATCCAGATAAAGGATCGTATCCTTCCCATTTTCCAGACGCTCTTTGCCAATAAAGCTTCCATACTTTTTGTGTTCTTATATACCTTATTTTAGCGTAAGGTGATTTACGATATTGATTCTTGTCTGAACTTCCCCAGACTGGTCTTATTACATATAATTCATATGTATTCTTGTAATGAATAAAACCATAATCAATCTCATTTCTAACATCAATACGAGGTCTTCTAGATTCTATATATAACTTAACTTTAGTGTAATTAATATCTATTGTATGTAGGTCATTTTTCACGAACTAGAATATTATATTTATATATGCAGCGGTCGATTATCAGTAGCAGCAAGTGCAGCTTCTTTTACAGCTTCAGAATAAGTAGGATGTGGATGACAGATCCTAGACATATCTTCTGCCGATGCTCTGAATTCCATAAGTGCGACTGCTTCCATAATTAAATCAGCTGCTCTCGCACCCACCATATGTACACCTAATAACTCGTCTGTTTCTTTGTGTGATATCACCTTAATCATTCCTTCTACATCCATACTCGCACGTGCTCTACCCAGGGCCTTAAATGGAAATTTACCTACTTTATAGGGTACTCCTTCCTCCTTAAGTTGTTGTTCTGTTTTTCCTACATCCGCTACCTCAGGCCATGTGTAGACAACACCCGGAATAAGGTTGTAATCTATATGTGGTTTCTGTCCCGCAAGGTATTCTGCAACCACTACTCCTTCTTCTTCCGCTTTATGAGCTAGCATGGCTCCAGTCGTAACATCACCGATGGCATAGATGTTATCCACAGATGTCCGCATATGGTCGTCCGTAACAACCCTGCCTTTATCGTCTACGTTTACACCTACAACATCTAATCCCAGGTTATCTGTATAAGGTTTTCTTCCGATGGCAACTAGACAGTAATCTGCTTTAGTGGTCAGTATTTCCTCCGTATCTTTCTTCTTGTATGAGATTGTAGCAGACGTCTTTGTAGCTTTTACACCCGTTACCATGTGTCCTAGATGAAATTTCATTCCTAGTTTCTTAAGGGATCTAGATAGCTCTTTGCTGCAATCCTTATCCATCATACTTAGTATCCGATCTTGGAATTCGATAACTTCTACTTCTGTTCCTAATCTTGCGAACACACTTCCCAGTTCTAGACCGATAACTCCTGCACCGATGATTACCATACGCTTAGGAAGCTTCTCTATATTAAGAGCCTCAGTCGATGTAATTACCCTGTTCTTGTCATAGTTAAATACAGGAGGTGTAATAGGTTTAGACCCTGTGGCGATAATGATGTTCTTCCCCGTAATGGTCTGAGTTTCTCCTTTCGCAGGTTGAATCGAAACCGTATTTTTATCTGTAAGCGTACCATGACCCGTAAGAACCTCGATTTTATTTTTCTTCATCAAGAATTCTACACCCTTACAAGTCTGATCGACCACATCTCCCTTCCGCTTAATCATCTGTTTTAAATCAAGCTTAAGCCCAGATATGTTCAAGCCATGCTCCTTGAATTTTTCTGAAGCATTGTGGTAATGTTCAGAAGAATCAAGCAATGCCTTACTCGGAATACAACCTACGTTTAAGCAAGTTCCTCCCAGGGTATTATACTTTTCTATGATGGCTACTTTCATTCCTAGTTGGGCGCATCTTATGGCACACACATAACCTCCAGGTCCGGAGCCAATTACTATTACATCGTACTGCATGGAAAATTTTCTTACGTGATCTTAATTTTGAATGGCAAAAATAAGGTGCATTAAGCAATAACTCAATTATTCATCCTTCTTTCGTTCGCCTTTATTGTCTCTTCTCGGTCCTCTTTTAGAGGATCTGGAGGATTTAGGGTTTCTAGATTTCTTTTCTCCTTGTCCTTCATCTTTATTTCGACTTCCATCTTTTAAATTTCCACCCTCGCTGTCTTTCTTTTCTCCTTTTGGTTTATTTCCTTGAGGCTTTCTTCCACTTCGTTGAGATTTACCACGATTAGAAGGACGATTTCTATTTCCTTTTCTTTTCTTTCGCTTAATGTTAGGAAGTTCGATTTCTCCTGTAACATCTGCGAATTCAATTTCTTTCTCTACTACTTCCAGCATCTGTGCTCTTGCATCGACCAGCTCTGATGGTTTAGCACCTTCTGCATTCATTGCAAGAATTTCTTTTACTCTTTCCTTGTCAAGTGCCACTATCGGTCCTCGCATATATTCTCCTTCGTAGGCGTAATACATAAGGCCTTTAAAAATGTCGGTCTTGATCAATGTTGCTCTTCCTTTCTCGGTTTTCAGTTTATCCGCTTTCTTAGGAAAATCGGCAAGTGCATCTATGTAAGAGTCAAGTTCATAATTTAGACAACATTTTAGACGACCGCACTGCCCAGACAACTTGGTCTGGTTGATTGCTATATTCTGATATCTCGCCGCGGCTGTGGTTACTGATTTAAAATCTGACAACCAAGTAGAACAACACAGCTCTCTGCCACATGCTCCTAATCCTCCGATTCTAGCTGACTCCTGCCTAGAACCGATCTGTCTCATTTCAATCTTAATTCTGAATTCTCTTGCATACTGCCTTACCAGCTCACGGAAGTCTATCCGTCCTTCAGCTGTATAATAGAAAGTTGCTTTCTTCCCATCTCCCTGATATTCTACATCGCCTAGCTTCATGTCTAAGCCGATGGTTCTGGCAATAACCCTTGCCTTAACAAGTGCTTTTTTCTCTTTACTCCTTACTTCTTCCAGCTTCTCGTGATCTCTGTAGTTCGCTTTACGGATGATCTTATGGGTTACACGTTCCTCGTTAACCTTCTTTTTCTTCATCTGTAGTCTGACGAGATCTCCAGACAAGGATACTCGCCCTATATCATACCCACCACTCGAACCTTCTACCAGAACCATGTCACCTGTTATGGCATCTGTGTAATCTGGATTCCAGTAAAAGTCTTTTCTTGCTCCTTTCTTGAAGGATACTTCTACAATCCCATAGGAAAGCGGATCGTAAATATCTCTGGTAGCTAACCAGTCATAGGTGTTCATTTTATTACAACTCCCAGATGTACAATGTCCTTTATTTCCGCATCCTTTAGGTGCTCCATTGCCATCATAGCTACAACTACTACAACTCATATATTTATTATTGTCAGCTAGATCATAATGATCATGCTGTATTCTTTAATACATCACCCAGCTGCAGACTATTAGCCATAAAAAGTATTTTAGGATTAGCGTTGCGGCTGATGTGTTCTATACTTTGGTTCAATATATGGACAATTTTCGTACCCATCTCAAGATCTATGATCTTCTTCATCTTTGAAGCGATTTCATATTCTTGATCATTGATACGTTTTCCACGAGAACCAGTTCCCAATATATAAAGATACTCGCGAAAGAAATGAAGTCCATACTGCAAGAAATGTTTCTGTTTTTCTCTTCCTAGATCTATGCAAGCATTGATTATAGGTTGTAAGGCTTCCGGTTTCCCCTTGTATGAAGCTCTTATCCAATCGAATAATAGCGCGGAATAATCTTCATTTCCTCCACGGATTATAGACATTGCTTTACTCATATTACCATCAGCTAGCAAGGTAACTTGCTTTAAGTCCTTCACCTCCGTAGAGACAACCGTCCGGATTCTTTCGCTTAATTCTGCATCAGAATATGGTTGTACATTGATTTTCTGTGTTCTACTTAAGATGGTGTTGAGAATCTTATCTATGTCTTCGCAGATAAGAATTATATACGTATTATCGGTTGGTTCTTCTATAATTTTAAGCAATCGATTGCCTTCCTTACCTAGATACTCCGGCATCCATACAATCATTATCTTAGCGTCTCCCTCAAATGCCTTAAGGCTTAATTTCTGGATTATTTCGTTACACTCTCTGGTATTTATGTTAGGTAAACTGTTTCCTGCGTTTATACTGCTGGACCAGTCTTTAACCGACATTTCCGGTAAAGTATTCAGCATGTACCTCCAGTTTTCTAAGAAATCATTGCTTGTCGTCTCTTCTCTCTTCTTACCATCTTTTTTAATAACCGGAAAAGTAAAGTGCACATCCGGATGAATTCTCCGCATGCTTTTATAACATGCAGGACACACTCCGCAGCTATCATGCTTAGTTCTATTCTCACATAAAATATATTGAGCATAAGCAAGGGCCAGTGATAGCTTCACTGTTCCTTCCCTCCCATAAAACAATAAAGCATGTGGCGCTCGATTATTATAAACAAGATCGGAAAGCAATTTTTTCTTGGATTCGTTTCCTAGAATATCCTTGAATAGCATACTTTAAATTTAACAGAATGATCTACATTCTTTCGTTTCTTATATCGAGGGTGAAGATAATCGCTTTCACACGATTTTTCAGTGATATTCCCCAGCCTATTATTGCTTATGAATTCTGATTCAATATTTCTGTCAATTTCTCTAAGGTCTGATTCAATTGTTCTATTTCCATATACCCGAACCCCAGTCTGAAAAACCACTTCGATTCACCGAACCATTCGCCATTAGCTAGTTGAATTCCGGATTCCCGAGACTCCCTATAGAATCCAGCTAACTCTTCTCGACTAAATTTAGATTCTTTCAATTTTATGCAGCAGAGTGCTCCTGCACGGGGTTCAATCCATTGCACATATTGCGCATTGTTTTCAACCCACTTTTTAGTTAGTTCTAACCCTTGAGCGGAATGAATCCTTCTCGATTGAAATATCTCAGCTTCCTTTCTTAAAACTTCACAAGCAACATATTCATCTAAAACAGAATTAGAAATCACTGTGTTCATTTTCGCTACACCTACATCCTTTATAAACTTATCATCGCTTGAAGACAACCATCCGATTCTCAACCCCGGCGTGCCGTGACATTTCGACAACGATGAAACTGTAATGATGTTATCTTGCAGTCCTGCACAAGATGGTATTACTTCATTGTTTCCGTAAGTCGCTTCCCGATAAGTTTCATCAATTAATAACTTGCATCGTGGGTATTCGACTTTTAACCGATTCGAAATACGTTTTACTTCTTCGGTCTTTGTTACTGTTCCTGTAGGGTTCAGAGGAGAGACAAGTATGATAAGTTTAGTTCTTTCTGAAATCATATCAAACAACTGATCTTCATCCATTTTATATCCTGAATCAAAACTTAGTATTAATAATTTCTTATTAAACCCTAGGCCTTCTATTAAGTCCATTGTCGGAGGAAAATTGGGCTGAACTGTTATCACTTCATCCTCTTTTTCGCACAGGCATAAGATGGATAAGAATATACCGAATGCTGAACCGCTAGTTATTACAATATTGTTCTTGTCTACTTGTAATTTATTGCCTACTAGCTCTCGTAATTTTTCACTGCCCTGAGAAGTTCCATACTCCAGCTTCAACTCTTTTAGTCCTTTACTAAATGCTTCGTCCCATATCTCTGCTAAAACTAAATCCTTATTGGTACTTTCTGCTAAGTTTAATTCGAGCCGTTCGTCGAGAAGGCTTATTATGTCGTTTTCTGGAAACTTCATTGCTAATAACTTTTATGTCTTGATACTTCTTGTAAGCTATCCTTTCCATTGGATTATAGAATGATATATTTACATTTTAAGTAAAAATTACACATTATGAGGGTTTCTGTATTTCGCAAAGCACACTTTAATGCTGCCCATAGACTCTACCGAGAGGATTGGTCAGATCAGAAAAACAAAGAAATATTTGGTGCGTGTAGCAACCCGCATTATCATGGTCATAATTATGAGCTTGAAGTAAAACTTACTGGAGAAGTGGATCCCGAGACAGGGTTCTTGTATGACCTCGGCAATCTTAAGAACATCATCAAGGAAGAAATTGAGGATCGCTATGACCATAAAAACCTGAACGTACAATGTCCAGAATTCGAAAAATTAAATCCTACAGTTGAGTATATTGCTTATATGATTTATGAGCACTTACGCGCTCGGATAGAAAGTGATTATGACATAAGAATCACCCTATGGGAGACGCCTAGAAATTATGCTCAGTACCCTGCTTAGTATTTTCCTTTTTTTATCAATCTTTCTACCATGTTCCTGTCTAGTACGCCTTGGATGGTGTTTCCAAGGGTGACTCCTAAAATCGATATGCCTTCGGCATTCAAAAAACGGTATGCATCATACAACGAATTTTCAGGTTCCATGACGCCGACTCCTGCTGAAATCCTATCTGAAACAGCACATGTTTCTTCCTGGTTCTTCTTATAATCTTGAATAAACAATTCGGGGATAGCGCCCACTATTTGCCCTTGAGCGTTAAAAACAAGAAAGTTTTTCTCTTCACCCTTATTGTAGATATTCAAGACATGGTCATAATCATCACTCAATGCTATTCTTGTAAATTCTTCTTCCATTATATCAGAGAGTTTTGTCTCTCTAAGAAAGGCCATCATCTTTACGTTGCGATACTCCGAGTGCGCCATCATAAATATAAATAGGCCGATCATTCCTAATACTATATACTGGCTATTCATAATGGCCATGATGACGAATATTAGCGCTAACCCCTTTCCTATCCAGGTCGCGAAAGTAGTCGCCTTATTGTGGCCCACCCAGATCGATAAAAGAGATCTCAGAATTCGACCACCATCCATCGGAAACGCCGGAACAAGATTAAAAATGAATAAAGCTACATTCATCGCGAATACGAATCGGATAAATTCAGAAGGATAAACTAAGAGTCTGAGGTTCTCCATCGATGAAGGAAACATACCTCCTTCATAAATCATCTTGATTAAAATCCATAGAAAAACGGCGATACATGCATTGACTAGGGGCCCAGCCACTGCTATCATCAATTCTTTTTTAGGATCCTCAGGGATAGACTCTAGTCTTGCTACTCCTCCGATAGGGGAAAGAATGATATCCCTGGTTTCTATGCCATACCTCCTCGCCATGAGGGCGTGCCCAAACTCATGGAGTACCACACATAAAAACAAAGTCAATACATAACCTACAAAGGCAATAGATTCTTGTAAAGTAAAATTACGAGTTGTGGATGCGTAGAAAATAAAGAGAATAACGAGGGCAAAACTCCAGTTGATCAGAATAGGTATCTGGAATACCCTGCCGATCTTAATATTGCCCTTCCACATAATGATGTTAATTAGTTATTCATAGGAACGTATAAGTTTCCCTTTAAAATGTCTCTACTGATAACAATTTTCTGAATCTCAGAAGTTCCCTCATAGATCTGGGTAATCTTAGCGTCTCTCATAAGTCGCTCCACATGGTATTCTTTAACGAAGCCATATCCTCCGTGTACTTGTACAGCTTCCACAGTGTGTTTCATCGCTACTTGAGAAGCATATAGTTTAGCCATAGAACTTGCGGTAGCGAAGTCCTGACCTCGGTCTTTTAACCAAGCAGATCGGTAAACAAGCAATCTTGCAGCCTCTATATCTGTAGCCATATCTGCTAGCTTAAAGGCGATGGCCTGATGCTTAGATATCGGTTTCCCAAATGCTTCTCTCTCCTTACTATATTTAAGCGCAAGTTCATAAGCTCCTGCTGCAATTCCCAGCGCTTGAGAAGCGATGCCGATCCGACCTCCAGACAAGACCTTCATCGCAAATTTAAAACCAAATCCATCTTCACCGATTCTATTCTCCTTAGGGACAATAACATCGTTATACATGATTGTATGGGTATCAGAAGATCTTATACCCAGCTTGTCTTCTTTAGCTCCTATGCTTACTCCGTCGCTATCTGCTTCAACTATAAATGCATTGATTCCTCGATGTCTTTTAGATGCATCTGTCTGAGCGATTACTAGGTGTACACTTGAGCTACTTCCGTTCGTTATCCAGTTCTTGGTCCCATTTAAGACATAGTGGTCTCCTTTATCTATAGCTGTGGTTCGCTGAGATGTTGCATCACTTCCAGCTTCAGGTTCTGACAAGCAGAAAGCGCCGATCCACTCACCAGTAGCTAGCTTAGTTAAGTACTTCTGCTTCTGTTCTTCAGAACCATACTTTTCTAACCCTGCACAAACTAGAGAATTGTTAACAGACATAATTACTGAACAAGAATTATCGACCTTGCTTATTTCTTCCATGGCAAGCACATATGACATAGCATCCATTCCTCCTCCATTGTAATCGGGAGAAACCATCATACCTAGGAATCCAAGTTCTGCCATAGCTTTCACTTGATCTGTAGGATATATCATATCCCGATCTCTATCGATGACTCCAGGTAGCAATTCTTTCTGGGCAAATTCTCTAGCTGCTTCTTTTACAGCCAGTTGTTCTTCAGTAAGGGTGAAATTCATAAGTAAGGATTTGTACTGCAAAAATCGGAATTATATACTTTTTTCCTAGAAAATTTAACAACAAGTTTAATTTTTGTCTGTGGGTTATCTCTCCGTTATTAAACGCCACAAGGATGAATTCTTTTTTCTCTCGATTAAAAGCCATGTTTTTTCGAACATTCTAGCCCTATAGATCATAAGCATGTACAGTCTTGAAGAAAAAGGAATAAAACAAAACAGACGCTTTTTAATCCCGCTTTCAGAAAGCGTTAAATCGTTTTTCTTAATGCCATACAATCTTATTACTTCTGAAGTTCGTACTCTTGAATTAATACTTTAGCAGCTATCTTTAATTTAGTAGATAAATTGCGAATCATCTTTACAGTTAGCATGCGTTTTTTATTTAGAACTTCTGATACTATACTCTTCGTTCCTATAACTCCTACAAGATCTTTTTGCTTCATTTGTAATTCTTCCATTCGAATTCGGATCGCTACAATAGGATCAGGAACTCCAATCTGATGATGGGTTTCTTCATATTCTTCTATTAAAAGCGCTAGCATTTCTGCCTGCTGACCATCCCTACTATTTGGTTTAGCGTCAAACACTAAATTGAGCTTTTCTAATGCTTGATCGTATTCTTTTTCTGTTCTAATTAGTCTCATCTTTAAATTGTGTTAGCATTTATTCTATCATATTCAGAATGTGTTCCAATAAACCTTATAAATAACCATTGCCTTTCATAGTTTATTTTTGCAACTAATCTATAAGCATTCCCTTTAATGTTGAATACTACTCTAGAGTTCTTTAATATACTTACTGTAGCGTAAAATTCGATAATGTCTGAAGGCTTGTTCCATTGAGCAGCCTTCACAGTTTGATACCAAGTTTCAAGATAGTCTTTGGAATCTTTATGTTTCTTCCAGAATTCTCGGACTGTTCTCTTTGCTATAATTCTCTTCACATAACAAAGGTACCCATAAAGTTCTCAATATGCAAACTTTTGATTTGTGCTAAAAACCTATCGTCTTTTTTAGTTTTAATCAATGCTTGTAAAAGAAAACTCCGTCATCACTCATGCCGATAGGATGTTTCGTTCGTTCTCTCCATTCTGGTTTATTTAATGCTTCGACGACTGGCTCATCGAGCTTATTGTTCAGTGATTCTCGAGCTTTTACAATTATCTGATCTTCAATATTAGACGTCATCTTTTCAAATAACCCGATTGATTCTTGCGATATGTTTAGCAACAGAATCTGGGTTTTATCCCCAACCTTATATATGTCTAATACTTTAAAGAATGAGTCTGATTTCAATAAAATATGGCCCGTTTCTTTAGATTTCGGGTCAATAGCCGATGGGTTTTTTCCTTTTGAAGAAGCGATAAGATATCTCAAGTTGGTCTTAAGGCCTCCTCCTTTAAACGACATATCCGTAAATCCTCTTTCATGAAGAATCTGGTTCTTCTCGTATTTAGAAATCAGTTCTTCATCCAAAAATGTGTCTCTATAGAATAAGGCACACCCTGCAAAAGTATCGTTGTATATTTTTTCAATATCCGCGTTTTCCATTTTAAATTTTTCCGTTTTTATATAGGTAATCTTCCATACTTATAACTCCTAGAAAGGTTCATAATTGTTAAAACATCTCCATTATCGTTTTCTTGGTCTAGTTTTAGCTGGATAGAAGGTAGATTGATCCTATATTAAAAGAAATCGCTGAATTATGTCAAGCAATTCTGAAGAAAAGATAAATCCTATTGCGGGAGATGGCAATGCTTCCATGGAAGAGGTAAAAAAGGATTTTACAAGTTTCTGGGGAACAATGAAAAACTTCATTGTTGACATTTTCGATATATCACACAAGACAGATAAGGAGACGACAATCACCATGATTAAGGAGGATATCCCCTTCAAGGGACATACAGCATGGATTATGATCTGCTCTACTCTGATCGCTTCTGTAGGGCTTAATGCTAATTCTGCTCCGGTTATCATCGGAGCCATGTTGATTTCTCCGTTGATGGGACCCATCTTAGGAATCGGGCTTTCTATCGCTATTAACGACATAGATACCCTGCGAAGCTCACTAAAAAATTTTCTGGTAATGATTGTCTTGAGTGTATTCGCTTCGTTTTTATTTTTTAGATTTTTTCCATTGAGAGAAGAATCGTCTGAACTACTGGCAAGAACCTACCCTGACATAAGGGATGTATTGATTGCTTTTTTTGGCGGACTCGCGCTTATAATAGCAAGGACTAAGGAAGGAACCATTGCAAGTGTAATTTTTGGTGTGGCGATTAGTACTGCACTTATGCCACCATTGTGCACAGCAGGATTCGGTCTCGCTATCTGGAATTTAAGTTACTTCACTGGTGCCATGTATCTATTCGTGATTAATACCATATTCATCGCGATGGCCACCTACATTGTATTGAAATTTTTGCGCTTCCCTATGGTGCGATATCTCAATTCAGTTAAAAGAAGAAGAACATCACAGATAGCTTCCTTTGTGGCTTTTCTTGTCATGGTTCCCGCCGTATATACTTTTTATAATGTTTTCCGTGAGTCTCTATATGAGAGAAGTGCTAAGAATTTTATCGAGCAGGAAATTAAGGTGTTCGAACTTCCTAAGGGAGGAATCTTCTTAGAAAATGTATCTGAAATCGATTACAATGGTGGAGAAAATTCCAGCATTGACCTTGTCTTCATGGGGGACGATGTTATCTCTCAGAATGTCATCAACACCTGGAACACCAAGAAAAACAATTACGACAATCTTAAGAACACCTCCCTCAATGTCATCCAAGGAGAGCGGAGCGAAAGTGAATCTAAATTAAAGTATGTGCAAGAACTCTATGAAACGAAGAAGGCACAACTCGTTAATAAGGATCAGAAAATAAAGTTACTAGAAGATCAAGTTTCTAAACTTTCCGACAATAAGAAAATAGAAATCCCCTTTCAGCAGATCTGTGATGAAGCGAAGATTCACTACCCTGATATTACTTCTATTTCCTATAGTGATGTGATCAAGAATAATTTCGAAAAACTGGATACCCTTCCTATTTTTTCCATAACATGGAAGGAAGGCAAGTCGTCTGAAGACATTGTAGCAGAAAGAGATAAAGTACAATCCTGGCTGAGGCTAAAACTCAATGATAAAAAAGTAGAAGTCACAGCAATAACAGTAGAGTAATTTCTACATCAACTTCCAGATCTCTACCATTTCCTTCAACACATCTCCTTCTTGATAAGAGCTCTGATTGCTGAATAAAAATTTTCGTTTGCCAGATTCATTATCGAAACCCATTAAGATAATTACGCCATAGTTGCCACCATTGTGTCCTATGAAGTTCCCATTGATTTCCCAGAAGATTCCTTGATTTTTATCTCCTTGCTTTGTGCCTTTCTTTAACTGAGGACTCAGCATCACTTGATAAGAATCTGGATTAATAAGCGTCCCCGAACCTTGGCTTCCTTTAACGATTTCATCTAGATAAACCATCAAGTCATCTTTAGAAGAGTTCATGCCTCCTGCGGGAAAAAGGATAGAAGCATATACAGGCACCTTGGTTCCATTTTCGAAGAAACCACAAGACCTATCAGTACTTGATAGATGATTCCATGTAGTATTACTCATACCTAATGGATTCAAGATATGTTCTTCAACATATGATTCATAAGATTGGCCAGCTACGATTTCTACAATATATGCACTGAGTGCCGCCCCTAGGTTACTGTAGTGAAATTCCTG
Source organism: uncultured Saprospiraceae bacterium (assembly GCA_938044055.1). Lineage (GTDB taxonomy): Bacteria > Bacteroidota > Bacteroidia > Chitinophagales > Saprospiraceae > JABDLO01. The sequence goes on along the minus strand of CALIQO010000056.1, from coordinate 3,026 downwards.
CCCTGGCTTAGATTTAAAAAATCTTTTCTTATGATAGTTCTGTCCCCCTTTATTGAACACCTGAGGCAGAAACCTTGCAAGTGAAACCTGAGAATTTTCAGCCCACTTCTTGTATGTTTTACAGGCATCTTTTCCCATGCCTTTTTTATACGGCCGATAATCCTCTTGCATGTAAAACGCTTGCTTTTCGATATCTCTGTCATTTATTCCAGAAGTATGTGTTGCCAGATGCCTTATCGTAATTGTCAGGTCCTTGTACTTAGGGTTTGTAATTTTAAACGGAAGAATATCATTGACATCATCATCCAGACTTAACTTTCCTTTTTCTTGCAATTGCATAAGTGAGATTCCTATAAATGTTTTAGACACAGATGCAATATTGTGTGTATAATTCCGCTCACTGGCAAATGCACCTTTCTCTATTCTTATCGTATCCTCTCCGCTTGATGAAGCATATATCGACATTCCTTCGACGGAAGAAGATTCAATTTTTTCTTTCAAGGTAGATAGCTGATCAGAGGCCTGACCTGATACGTAGTGGTACGGTATTAAAAATAGGATAAAACATATTCCTACTATTTGAGATAGTCGATTCATTTTACAAAAGTAAACAAGGTTGAAATATTACAATTGGCAAAACGCGACACAAAATAAAGAGTTATTAAAATGAAGTCCAGAAAGTATATTTACCTCCTACATCCGTTTTATTTTTAAAAAGTTGACGCGGTGTCGATCCCGAAAATTTTTGGATTTCATTGTTGAAAGCAGGTTGATCGTAATAGTTGCTCTCGTACGCAAGTTCAGTCATAGAGACTTCTCTTCCTTTTTCTTTCGCCACTTCAACTGCAGATCTGAAACGAACAAGCATTATGAAAGACTTAGGCGCAATGCACAAGTGCTTGGAGCATTTTCTTTCTAGCGTCCGCACAGACGTATTCAATTTATGACACAAGTCCACCACAGATATTTGTCCTTTGCAATCAAGGATGGTATCTATCGCTTCACGCAAAATTCCGAAGTCTTTTTGCTTCAAGTTTTTCATGAAAAAAGCGTCTACCATTTCTTTTCGGATGTGCATGTTTTTCTCTTTAAAGACATCTTCGCTTAATCTTAAGTATGCCCGTCCTTGAAAAGGAAAGGCAGTAATGGTTCCTGTTATAATATCACACAAGGCTTCCTCATGGAAGTAGTTGATTCCTAAGGGCATGAATATTACACCCATCTTTTTTAAAGGGCCATGCTCCTCAACCACTATGCTTCTTTCTTTAGAAAACGTTATCATAGTAGTAGAGTGATTCTTGCTCGGCAATGTATATCTCTTCTCATCTGACCACTTTACTTCTGCGTCAATAAAGGTATTGAGTGCCACATAGTAATTAGGGTAAAAGGTAAATTCATGTCTGTAATCCGGTTTCTCTATTTCTTGAAAATAATAATACCGGATGTACTGCTTGAGTGACTCATCTGGCTCTATGGTCTTGAAGTTCTTCACGATCTTACCTCAACTTATCAACCATCAAGTCTACTCCTAAGAAGGCATCGTCTTTATTGTAATACCAGTAGCGATCTCTAGGCATTTTTATTCCCTCAATCTCTTGTTCTTCTTTGAGGATAATGTACTCTCCGTCGTTCGCTTTTTCGTCATGGTAAAATCTATACCCAATCATGCGTGCTGTCCTCTTGTCAAAATAAAAATACCAGATGTCATCCCCTACTCCTGGGTCGTAGGTTACTCTGATGGCCAGGCTCTCTTCTCCTTGGAATTCTGTTTCTATTATGTCTGGGTCAATTCTAGTTCCTGGGTCTTTCAACTTCATCGGCAAGCCATACAAGTAAGAGTAATAATTCCTATACATAGCAACATCGCTACAATTAAGTCTTTCCGCTTTTTTCGTTTCTATATCTAAATTGCTGTTTCCATTTAGCGTTACTGAGCAAGTGTCTTTTTCTAGTTTTCTCGTAAGCGTCTTTTCAGCAGAGACTTGTTTCATATAGAATTCTTCCTTCTGGATATGGAGGTGAACTTCTCTGGTTGTCGTATCTGCCTTACCCGCTCTAGGCTGTATAAAGAACATCGTCCCATGAAAGGAATCCCACTTGTCTTGTGGATCATGGTACTTGATACTTTTATCGAGAAGATCAGAAGCAGATTGCCCATTAATTGATACTACTACCCAAAAAACTATACTCCAAGAAAATAATATTGATCTAACGCTTAACATAATTGTGCGAATTTTACAGGCGGAAATTCCTAAAGATAAAGAAGTTGTTTTTCTGAGTACACCAAGGACCTTAAAAATATTATTCAGATGATACACAAGAGTTCTATTGATGTTATCATTCAGCATAGAATGGGTAAAAAGTCATCTTTTATAAGATGCTTCTTAAATTACTTGGAACCGTAAACACAACTTTAATCCAGTTTTACCCATTTTGCTGTCGACGTTTTTTCGCCATTGTGCAACTTGAAGAAGTAAACTCCAGAAGGCAAAAATGAAACATCCACTCTGGCAGAAGTTGCTGAATTGTCACGATGTAAGACATTACCTGATAAGTCAAAAACTTCTAACCTCTGAACTTTACCATTTTCAAGCGCTGGAATATATACGATATCTCTTCCTGGGTTAGGGTATACCATCAAGTCATACGGTGTACTTGTGCTTTCACCTGAATACTCTGATAAAGATTATCCGCAATTCTGGAATTATAATTTAGCTGGAATGATTGAGGACATAGAGATTAATGCGGACAGAACATCAATGGTTGATTTTAAAATAAATCAAGATACCAGGAATGGATATTCAATGACTTTGACAGAATTTTTTAGTTGGTAAAAAATAAGTTGGGAATGAGTTCTAAAACTTATGACCTTTTCGGGCATTCTGCAGGTGGTCAAGTCTTACATAGATTCGCCATTTTAATACTAACAATAATGCGGATAGAATACTTGCTGCTAATTCTGGATGGTATACTGTGCCGGATATAAAAGGTGCATTCCCTGTCGGACTTAAGAATGGTCCACTACT
>CALIQO010000055.1 GCA_938044055.1 uncultured Saprospiraceae bacterium | reverse complement strand
TATTATCTGATTTTATTTTTTAATTTTCTGACCTTTGTATCAAGTGGACAATCAAGTCTTACCTATGCAAGAGGTATAGAATCTAATATGGAAGAATCTCATTTTTCTAAACTTCATGTTGCCCTGGATACTTTCTTGCAGCATCTAGAGAAAGGAGATCTTCAAGAACATGAATTGAATCCTTCTAGTAGTCGTCTTCTTATGGAAACCTACGATTGGTTCCTTTCATACTTTTTAAAGAAGGAAATTCCTTCAAGTAAAATCTCCAAGGAATTGTATAATGTATATGAAATCGATCCCAGTAAATATTCTATGTCCATAGTCTACATGAAAAACAGCAATGATACCATTGCATTGGAATACAATCTTCGATTAATTGCTCATTATTCAGAGACAGATATCACATTTTCAATACCGCTGCAATCAGATACTGAGTTATGGAACAAGTCCATGGTCGGGCACATTACCTACCACCACATAGGACCTATAGATTTTCAAGTTGCTCAAGAATTTAATAGAAACAATACACTACTAGCTTCCAAGTTTGGATTAGACCCAGATAGTCTTGATTTCTACATCGTTGATAATTATCAAGATATTATGAGGCTATTGGGCATAGAATATAATCAACATGAAACAGGAAAATATAGAGATGGTCTAGGGGTCGTAGCACAGACCATATTCTCTATACAAGGTCATGAAGATTTCACACATGATATTTTTCATTACTATTCAGAACAAGTGAATAAGCCGGAGAACAGAAATTGGGTGACAGAAGAAGGCTTGGCTTATCTCTGGGGCAATGCCTATTATACGGATATAGAAGGTGATATGATTACCATGGATAGAATGGTTCCTGCATTGAGAAAGGCCTTGCAAGAAGATAAACATTCTCTTTATGCTTTGTTCATAGAAGATACTAAAGTGCTTTCAGATTTAGCACCTGAGATATCTGTACGTTCTCTGATATCTGCCATCATAATGCAAGAAATTGAAGACAAGTATGGCATGGAAGGAATCAATCAATTAATCAATTGTGGCAGGAAAGATAGATTGATAAAGTATTTATCTAAGATCGAAGAATTGCTAGACGTATATGAATCGAATTTCGATGAAGTCGTAGGTCGGTTGCTGGCAGCATTTTAATGTCGGATATAGCTCTTATTAATAAAGTTAGTTCTACATTTATTATATCTTGAATTTTATGAGGCATCTACTATTAAGTCTTTTTTTAACTATCGGTGTGATTGCAGAGACCTGGGCTCAATATGAAGGAGATGAGTTATTCGATGAATCGTACATTCATGAAATTCGTATAGTCGCTTCAATATCACTTGAAAATCTATTTTCGAACTTTCTAGATGAATTAAATGCAACGGATTTTAGTTATGCCATGGTAAGTGTCACTATAGATGGAACAGAACTAGATTCTATAGGTGTAAGAGTGAAGGGTGGATTGACTGCGTTTAATTCTAAGAAGCCATTGAAACTTGATTTCAATGAGTTCGTTCAAGGTCGAAAATACGATGGGTTAAAAAAGATCAACCTTCACCAAGGAGGCATGGAACAATCATTCATGAGAGAGGCTCTAGCATATGGTCTGATGAGAAATGCTGGTTTAAAAACAGTGAGAACCAGTTATACCAAGGTATTTTTCAATAATGCTTATCAAGGGATTTATACGATTATAGAACAAGTGGATGATGATTTCGTCAAAAATCATTTTGCAAGTGATAAGGGAACTTTGTATAAAACAAGAGGAGCGGAATTGGAGGTGAAGTTTTCTGAAGACAATTCATTAACCTATGAAGAACTGGTGTCAGCGGTTAACTTAATATCTAATAGTGATCTACATAAAGAACTCCCTATATATGTTAATGTTGATCAGATTTTAAGAATGTATGCACTTGAAGTTTTCCTGAATAACGTCGATGGCTTACTGACAGTGAATGGTAATTTCTATATCTACTATGAACCGATTTCTAAAACCTATTCTTATATACCTTGGGATTTCAATCTTTCAATGTATAATGGAGTAAACCATTCTTTATTTCAAAGTGGAATGAATTTTTTGTTTGAAAAAGTAAGACTGAATAGTGTATTAACAGAACAATATACTACGTTGTTCTGTCAGCTTATGGAATACAATTTTAATGAAGATAGGATTCTAAGCATCATTTCTAATTACGAGGAATTGCTTTTTGACGAAGTAAGCAATGACCCATATATTAATCAGATAGGAGATTTCTCGGAAGGGGTGGAAGCACTAAAAGTTGTCATTAAACAAAGAATAACAAGACTTACGGAAGATCTAGAAAGCATCAATGCATCTTGTGAAGAATTTATCACTCCCACTCAGATTCAGGATGTAGCAATCAATGAAATAGTAGCGTCTAATGATAAGGATAGTGGCATAAAGGATCCTCAAGGTGGAGCGTCTGATTGGATTGAGTTGTATAACAATACAGAAAACGCTATATCACTTAATGGCTTCTACTTAAGCAATAATGTTGACTTCTTGAAATTGTGGCCCTTTCCAGAAGAAACATCAATAGGTGGAGGTGAATATCTTATCATATGGGCAGACAGAGATATAGATGAAGAAGGACTGCACACTAATTTTAAGTTGAATAAAGATAGAGGAGAACTCCTATTAAGTTATGAAAATGGAGACGTTATAGATTCCTTATCATTTATCAAGCAGAAGACCAATCTGGGGTATGCCCGGGTTCCGAATGGCAAAGGTCCATTTATGTTTCAAGCTACAACTTTCAATGGAGAAAATGACTTTACCAATTCTGTTTCGGGACTGGATGAAAACGAAATAGAAGTTTACCCTAACCCGACCGATAACTTTATTCATATAAGGTTTAACAATTTAATTGGCCTGGATAATGGTCTGCTCAACTTAAAGGATACGCATGGAAAAACAGTGTGGCAAAAGCGATATGATTCTAAAGATATGCCATATGAAATCAGGATTCCTACCCAAGATTTAAGCAATGGTATTTATATCATAACATTAGCTAATCCTAATTCTCTGCAAGCGTTGTATAAGAAAGTAATCGTTGCAAAATAAATAATAATAGACATTCGAGAATTTAGCTACAATTCGTTTAAGTATCTTTCTTTAATACATGAGACATATATAGGAGTCGTTTTTCCTTCTTATTATATGCTTTTATTTCCTGGTGCAGGAAAGTATTTCTTCTTAACAAGTGACCAAGACATATACTGGATTGACATAGATTTTTCCAATCATTGAAAGAACATTGATTAAATAATAAAGTATATTCAGAATTGAATTAAAAACGGGAACGATTGGTTTTAAAATACCCGATAATTCACATAATACCTTTTTAAAAGTATCTATTATGTCCAGAATAATTACAGTGGTTATTTTTATGGTCTTTCTATCCTGTCGGGATGCTCAAGTTTCGTCAGTAAGTACCGCAATAACTGAAGATAGAATGCTCCCATCTGTGTTTGACAATGGAGACAGAATATTCTTAAAAATACCTACAATAGGCAGAGACACCATCCATGTGTTTACAGATACAGGTGGGGGATTTACTGCAATCTACCCAGATGCCATTGACAAGTTGGGATTAAAAGAAAGTGTGTTTACAGAATCCATGGATGGCGAGCAGATAGAAGCTATAAATGCAGAAGACATCATTGTAGACGAAGTATACTATCCATACCTGAAT
>CALIQO010000054.1 GCA_938044055.1 uncultured Saprospiraceae bacterium | reverse complement strand
GATATCGTCATTTATAAAAGTGCTGTTCATCTTCAATGTGTCGAAAAGCTTTACTTTGATATATTCACTAAATGTTTGTCGACTAATATTTTCCACGATTTTTGTCAACAGCATAAAGTTTACGTTGCAATAATCCCATTTTTCACCAGGTTTAAATTTAAGTGAATCTTCCTCAAGCGATGTGGAAATACATTCATCAATATCAAAGTAATTAAACGTCACCCATGACTTGTTGCTTTTTCGTTTTAGGAGAGGGTAGTCTGTTATGCCACTGGTATTATAAATAAGATGTTTTATTCGGATAGTGTCTGTGTACTTTCTTAATGCAGGAATAAAATCAGCTGCATCGGATTCCAGTGATATCTTTTTTTCAATAATTAATAGTGCGATACAGGCTGCTGTAAACTGCTTAGAAACCGAGGCGATACTAAATGAAGAAGTTGTTTCAATGGGTATGTTGTAATCTAAGTTGGCAGCACCGTATCCTCTTTTATAATACGTCTTTCCGTTTTTAGAAATTCCAATTGCATACCCTGGAGAATCTAGATTATCAAATTCTGTAAACAAAGAGTCAATCCGTTTTCTTATGGAATCAGAAATTTCACTAGTCGGTTGAACCCGAATACAACTGGTTAAGGTTATTATACTTATTATAGGTAATAATATATTTTTCATATTGTCCTATTGATGTTCACCTGGAAGAATCTGTTTCAAGTTACATGATTAAAGTACGACTTAATTATCACTGCACGTAATATATTTTCCTATTCATTCATAAAGTAATTTTGCTGCTGCATTGCCCATCAATTTATAATTGTGACCAACGTTAGGAACAAATTCTTTTTTCCATTTAAAATCAAATCCATATTCTGCTGCTTTTAATCTACTGAAGTCATAAAAATAATTACCCCTTACTAATCTATGCGTTCCTTGCTTATCTGCTGAATCAGATCTTAAGAGCGTTCCTTTGGTCTCTCTTTCATTGTCTAAGACTCCTACCATGATGGTTAGGTTTTTTGAAAAAGAAAATTCAAGTTCTTTTGATGTTAGAATCCCTTTTGTCCCAAAAGGTAGTTCAGTCGTGTTGTCTGGTAGCGTATAAAATCCGGAATTGGCGGCAATTATCCTGTTTGCTTTTGAATATGGATTGAATATCGCCATCCTGTGCAGTATCTGTCCACCGGCAGAATGACCAAATATGTCATATCCTATTTCCTTAGTGTCTATTGATTCAATGACCGAATCAAATATTCTATCGAAACGAGTAAATATCCATTTTTCTCTATCAGTATTTATTGTGTATGAAAATTCTTCTTCATCAATTCTGACTTGATTTGTCCCTTGAATGTATTCAATTGCTTTATCCAGATTTGAGACATCTAGTAATCCACAAAGATGATAATCTTCAAAAGGAAATTGTTCTTCTTCGAACATGGGTGAAAGAACGAGGACATTATATTTTTCTGAATCCTCTACCCAAGCATCTCTATAGTCATCGCCGTTTCTTCCTGCCCCAGGAATTATCAATAGAATCTTTGATGCGTCTGAAAAGTCTTTTGGCATGTGATAATAGACTTTCAATGATTTCTTGTTTTCACCTTCAGTGTCTTCAAGAAGAAACACGCCTGAGCCTTTCTTAAGATCTACTTCATTGGGCAATAGCTCTTTTTTCTTTATGAGGGTCATTTTGCATTGAGGACATATACCTGGTTTTTCATATGTTAATGTATCACAAGACAGGTTACAAGTCGGACAGATGAATACTTCTTTCTGCATCTTAGTTTTCGAATTAGAAACAACAAGTCCTTTTCCACTCTTCCAATAGTCATACTCCATTGCACTGGCAACTTGAGTGGCTTGATGAGTACCTAACAGTTTTTCTACAAAATGTAATGCTCCATCAATTCCTGCAGAAATCCCAGCTGTTGTAATTACACGTCCATCTTCAACAAAACGGACATCACTTTTAACCATCACATCTGGATATGAATTTCTTAAATCATCTATAGATTGAAAATAGGTAGTAGCAACTTTGCCCTCTAAGACCCCGGCTTCTGCCAAAGCATAAGCTCCGGTACACACCGAAAAATAGTGTTTAATATCCTGTTGTTTCTTTATCCAATCAATAACTTCATTATCCTGAAAGGAGTTTTTACCATTTCCGCCAAAGAATGCTAAAACGTCTACTTTAGGAGCATCGTTAATCGAATATTGCGGAGTAATATGGAGTATGCCTTGAGAAATAATGGGATCTAAGGACTTAGAGATAAGTATGACCTTCAGTCCAGCATAGGAGAAGACTTCAAGAGGGCCAGCAAAATCAAGTACTTCAACGCCATCTTGGAGATAAAAACCTATTGTAAGATTTGCTGGATCAATTGCTTCTGATAATTGCGAATTAGCAGTTGAATTGTCAATGACATTATTAGTGCAATTGTATAAGAAAAAGAACATTACGATATACCTCATTTAGTTTGAATTTGAGATTCAAAGTAACAAAGGATTCAAAAACCAAAACGGACATTAAAGCGCAATATCAGGACAATTTGTTTTTCAGTGTTGAAGGTAGAACGCCCTTTTGTTTTTTCAATAAATTTCTTAATTGGTTCGAACTTTTAAGTCCACAAGCAGCGGCAACGACATCAATCTTATGTCCTTCAGAAAGTAGATGTAAACTTTTTTCGATACGAAGCTTGGTTATGTATTCATGGATTGTCACACCTGTTTTTTGTTTGAATAGCCTTGTCAGATTTCTTGAACTCATGTTGGCTTGTTGTGCAAGATCTTCAATCGTAGAGGAAGTACTTAAATTCTTAATCAGGAAGTCTTGAACTGTGAGGATACGATTATCAAGATGGTTCCGATATTGTAAGTATATGTTTAATTGAGGATCATGCTCATCTCTTCTCAAGGGGTAGACTACTTCTTGCGCTATCTGAGCCACAATTGATGTGTCGGCTATTTCTTCGATAATATATAGAGCTAGGTCGATTCCAGAAGTTACGCCAGCACTGGAGTATATATTTTGATCCTTTACGAATAATCGATTCGTTTCAACAGTAACTTCAGGATATGTTTCAGTCAATAAATTCAAATAACGCCAGTGAGTCGTACAACTTATGTTCCTGAGGATATGAGCTGCAGCCAAAAAGAATATACCCGTACAAATACTGCAAATATTTACATTTTTATTGTTCTGATTCTGAAGCCATTTAAAAAAGGACTGATAGTTCTTGTTAAGATTGTCTGGGATCAGAACGGATGGATTGGCCCCTGGAATAAGAATGTAATCGTTCTCGTTAAGAGAAAGATTACTGTATTCTTCTAGATTGGAAAAAGCCAAACCAGCACTGCTGATGGATTCAGATTCTCTTGTCATAGAAACGAAGTGCAACTCAACTTCCAAGCCCATTTCTTTAGCCTCGTAAAATATATGAGCCGGCCCATTAATGTCGAGAAGATGAACTTTGGGCGGAATTAAAAATACAACCTTTGTCAATATGTTTTTTGAGGCATTATTGGTGTGCATTTGGGTATATCTGTTCTATCGAAATTTCGAGTTAAATTGAATATATAATAATAAAAGGCGGTTAGGTAAATTTTCTAAAAATATCATTTCCTAACACATTTATATTTTTCATGTATTTATAACGTCTTGTAGGTTATTGTTTTTATTCCTTAGATCAATGCCCCCTTCTAGTATTGATTTTAAATTGGTCAGATAAAACGTCCACCCTCTGGTACATCCTACATAATAACTCATTCTTGAGGATTCATCTAAAGGAATTTTACTTTGTATTAGTTCAATCATATTGGCCTCTTGTTCTTCTTTTATTTTTATAACAACTTCACACCCCAGAAATGTAAACTTTAGGGAGTCCATATTATTGGTTTCTAAGATTTCTCCCTCACCTATATTATCACTGCCATGCCACATCCATTTATATTTGTCTCCCGAGCAAATTCTTGCATTCCTACTCTTTGGGTCATTATTGGGTGAATAAAAATCCGCATCGCTTAAGAACCATTTTTCAAGGTTCTCTTGAGTAGACCAATAATCAAAAATGGTTTGTTTTTCTGCGTTGATACTTATTCTCTTTTTAAATTCTGTCCAATTTAAATTTCCCATTGCTTTTTTTTTTATTATTTATTGCTTATGCGTGCTGATTAGTTGATAATAGATAGTCAATTTTATCTGGATTCAACTATGGTAATCATGAAGATACTTTGTTGTGTTTCAGAATAGGCTTTAATCATGATTCGATATATCATTTTCTGATTTTTCATTCTTTACTTACTTTTCATTTTTCATCTTAATGTAAGCAGAGATAAGTCTGACTCCCAGTCTTGCAAAAAGGATGATGGCTATGACCATTACTATATTAAATCCATTCATGTTATTGTAGTCTTTCTCTTATTGTTGTAAAAGACTCAATTTATTGATTAATATCCTGTTTTAATTATAGATCTTGATCATAACGAAAAAGAATGATCCTTCTATATGTTGCCTTGGCTATAGCTTAAGCATAATATTATTATTAGAGAATGATCTTTTACTTAATTTCGAACCCATAAATTGTTGTATGCATTGCAGCTATTTTCCATTTACCGTTCTGCTTTTCCATCAAACGGTTTTCACGCTTTGACCCTCTTTTAGAATCCATCTGTTCATAACAGACCCATGCACCATTATGATATAGTTGTATATTAATTTCATCGAGTTGCTTAGGAGGAGCTTCTGGTTCTGGATTTTCTTCAATGAAATTTTTCATAAAATTGCTGATTTGCGTCCAACCAATCGATTCAGATGATGTGCTATCCGAAAAGTTTATATACGTTTTTGAGATGTTTTCTCTGTGTACCCAATGTTCTTCCCATCCTTGATAGTCTCGAGTAAAGGCAGTTTTTGTTTCATTGTTAAGACATTGAAGGATAAGCTGTTTTTCAGTTTCTACATTATAGGTTTCTGTTATGGTGCTTTGATTAGCCATATCACAACTTAATATTGATAGGAAACTTAAGATTATAATGTGCTTAAGATTGTTCATTAGAGTGGTTTGATTTTTTGCTTGATACTGGTGATTTAGATATTCCGATTAGCCGCACCTACGACACGGTTTACACGCAATGAATCCGTATTTAATATTTTATAATATATATAGTGCGATTCTACAGAACGCTTTTTTAATATTTACTATTTCTGATTAATTTCAGATTGCATACGAACAGCAAGTATATGATTCGGATCAATCTGAACTACTTCGTCTATGAGTTTTTTGGCCTGGCTTATACTGTCTTGGGCGAGATAAATTTCGGTTTTTAGTTTCAGATAACTCGTATAGGATGAATCGAGCATTAGGGGTTTCAATTTGTGGGACAAGGCAATTGCTGCATCTATGTTATCCATTTCTAATTCTAAGCTGGCTGCATAACTGATATAGAATCCTAGTTTCTTCTGCCTTTCAGTCGCTAGGGAATGCAAGGAATCAAGCGCAACTTGAGGTCCATGTATATGGTTTAGCCATTCGATATATTCTGCCTTGACATAATCATCTTCCGGATATTTATGAATGAATGTTCTGAAATTAGTCTCCGCAGTTTGTTTTCTTTTAGAGATAAATTCAGGATTACCTTTGATTCCTTTATCCATATTATTTAGCGATTCCATACTTAATAGATATACATCAAGTAATAATCTGGTATCGTTATCTATTTTATCCTTTTGATTGATTAATTCCTCAAGTATTCCTTGACGCTGTTCAAGGTTTTTTTCAAGACGTCCCGCTACACTCTTAGCT
>CALIQO010000053.1 GCA_938044055.1 uncultured Saprospiraceae bacterium | reverse complement strand
CTGCATCATTGTTTTAAAAAATACTAATTTTGCATTGCTTTTAGGTGCCGACTATGTCGGATTAAAAGGGAATACGGTGAAAATCCGTAGCTATCCCCGTAGCTGTAAGCTCTGTTGCATTATATGCATTTAGTCACTGTTTTATATAAGGAATGGGAAGACGCATATTAAGAGGAGTAAGCCAGAAGACCTGCCTTAAGCTCATACTTTTTACGACTTCGGAGGAAGGTCTGTAGATCGATACTACGTACACTATATGAGTTGTGCGATCATCTGCACTTTCCCTATTATTAAAAGTTGATTTCATGAAACAGGCCAGGCTTGTTGTTATAGGTGTTTTATGCTTGATTCCGATGAGTAGTGTAGCTCAGATGGCGGATACAGTAGAGGTATTGATACACGGTGATCGATTCGATAATGTAGCTTCAGAGGAATTGTCTAATCGCCTGATTCAAGAATCCGGAGAAACGGTTGCAGGTAGAGCGCTGGTTCAGAATCTAGGTCCAGGCTTATTGAAAACACTTCGGTTACAAGGACTCGCAACGAGGCACACAGCTATAATATGGGAAGGACATAATCTACAGAGTGCACTTAATGGTACGTATGATCTAAATTTATTGCCCCCGTCTGATGGGGTATTGTCTAATCAATCTTTTTCCCACCTTAGGGGAGGTGTAGGACTCGGGGGTGGATTATTGATTCAGAATAAAATAACCGATCGGTATGTGTCTATAAGTGGTGACAATACAAGAAACTTAAAACTTGACCTGAAGCATTCAATCGATAAGAAAGGGAGCCTTCATGCTCTACAATTTCAACTGGTCAGAGATGAAAATAGATTCCGATATATACGGAGTGGAGAAATAGTAAAGCGTAACCATGCTGACCTTTATGGAGTGAATGTTAAAAGCGACCATCTCTTTAATATCAATCGAATTCCTGTTAAATTTTCTACTTGGTATCAAGACTATAACAGAGTAGTAGGGCCGAGCAAGACATCGGTCTATAATGGTGCAATTCAAGAAGATAGAAACCTGCGCTTGTCTCTTAAAATAGGGAATCAAGAATCTATGCTTGTAACGATGGCTTACCTCAGAGAATATATAGGTTATAAAGAAGGGAGTATTGATTCTAAAGGAAGTACGCATGCAGTGATAGGAGGTGCTCAATGGAAACTTAAGAGCCATCACCTTATATCTATTTATAATCGCCTTGACGTATCTGATGCCAATTTCTATGACAAGACCTATTATAGAAATTTACTAGATTTAGCATATACATTTAAAAAAGAAATTACAGAATTAGGAAGGGTAGAAGGCCACTTCTTACAATCTATAGTAAACGACGAATTAGGCCCATGGTCCGGAATGGCGAGTGTAGAAAGAAAGCTATGGACAGGATTTAATATAAGAGCTGAAGTAGATAAAAGTTACCAGCTTCCCACATTTAATGATCTCTACTGGTGGGATGGAGGGAACCCTGATCTTAAGACAGAAAGTGCTTATGGTTATGGCTTGATTGCCGGATATTCTGACAACCGTCTTGAGTCTAAAGTTATCTTTCGTCAGAAGTATATCGGTAATTGGATTAATTGGTTGCCGCTCGATGGGAATAGATTTACCCCTATAAACCATAGATCTGTAAGGGCGACTACTTTATCCTGGAGGTGTAATTATGCACTCAGTAATCATGTCAGAATATCGGGTGCCATTCACAATACCAGAACAGTTATCCTAGAAGATGATCGATTTAAAAACCTAGAAGGAAAACAAGCTATTTATGTACCTAAGTTAAGAAGTAAGCTAGGTGTTTTATATAATCCTTCTTCATGGTCGTTGTACATAGAAGGAAATTTTAGAAGCAAATTGTATTCTACTTCAGATAATACTTCTAGCTTGCCTGCTCGTTACATACAGAATGCTTCTGTATCTAAAAAGTTGCTCTTGAACAACAATGAATATATTTTTTCACTCGGTATACATAACGTGTTTAATGTAGATTATGAAGAGGTGGCATTTTATCCTATGCCATTACGATTTTTTAAATTTAATTTCAAAATAAATTATTAAGTAATATGAGAATTTTAGTTGTGTTATTGATGATGTTTCTGATGGCGTGTAGCAGTGACGATCCGGTAGTAGAAGTTGTAAAGAAGTATGACGATGGTGTATTCGTTGTGAATCAAGGGAACTTCGGTAATGGAACTGGAACATTGACTTTTTATGATAGAGATACTTCTTTAATTCAAGATGTATATCAATTAGAAAACGAAGGAGATATTCTAGGCAATGTTGCACAGTCTATGACCATTGTTAATGACATTGCTTTTGTGGCGATTAACAATATGGCTGCTGTTCAAGTTATCAATGCAAGTGATTTTAGATCTATAGCTGCGATATCTGGTATAAACCAACCTAGAAATATTGTCTCAGGTAACAACGGAAGGATATATGTTAGCGCCTGGGGAGATACAGGATTAAATGGATCCATTAATGTTGTTAATCTTTCAAGCTACTTAGTTGAATCATCCATACCTGTGAAAAATGGTCCAGAAGACATGGAGGTTTTAGGTAATATAATTTATGTTTCGCAATCTGGAGGCTTCGGTAAAGGAGACAAGGTATACTTATTCGACACGGATGTCGATCGGGTAGTTGACAGCATCGATGTTGCAGACAATGTATATGGACTAGAAAGAGATCAGAATGGAGATATATGGGCTTTGTCTTCTGGATTCACAGATTTTACGGGAGGAACCAGTCCTACAGATGGAGGACTAACTCGGATTTCTGCACGCAGCAAGAATCTCGAATTGACCTTGCCTAATGGTGCTGGAAATTTAGTGATTGATAAAAGTAGAGAAGTTTTGTATTACACTGTGAATGGTATGGTATTCACTCACAATGTCGACGACGTCGAAATCAACGAAACACCTATCTATGAAGGAAGCATATTCTCTATGGGTATTGACCCAGATACAGGGTTTTTACATCTTGCAGATGCTAAAGATTTTTCATCGAGAGGAGAAGTAGTTGTCATTGATACCAATGGTACGGAACAAGATAGATACGATGTAGGAATAATTCCTGGAAGTTTTACATTTAGGTAATTCTAGGATTGTTGCTTCATACCATAAGACAGATCACCCGCATCCCCTAGACCAGGGACAATATATTTTAAATTATTTAGGGTTTCATCTTCATCTCCTACCCATAGGTGGGTGTCTGGATAATGCGTTGCTATGTGCTCGATTCCAGCTGTTGAAGCAATGACTGTAACTATATGTATGTTCTGCGGCTTGCCATAAGAAAGGAATGATTGAATCACAGCATCTAAGGAAGCACCTGTAGCAAGCATAGGATCAGAGATTATAAGCGTTATATCGTTTAGATCAGGGCAGGTTATGTATTCTTCTGATATGTGGAAACTTCCGTCTTCACTGTGTTTTCTATATGCTGCAGCAAATGCGCAGTCAGCATCATCGAAGACCTGCAATAGACCATTGTGCAATGGTAGTCCTGCACGAAGGATTGTAGCTAATACGATGGAAGTAGTAGGAATTTGTGATTTTTTAATTCCAAGACTGGTGGGAATGTCTATGGACTCGTAGTTAAGGTGTCTGCTAATCTCATACCCAAATATCATTCCTAATCGCTCCATATTGTTTCTAAACTTGTTGCGATCTGTCTGAATATCGATGTGCCTCAGTTCAGATAAATATCTATGAGCAATGGTATGTGAATCTGTAAGTCTATGTATCAATGGCGCTTGTTTTATTCTGTAATCAATCTTGATATTTTGTCATAGAATTCTTGTTTGTCATCTATGTATAAAGCCAGTTTCCTACAAGTTGTTTCTCTACCATAAAACCCGTAATATGTCCATGGGTTTTTTAATTCTACTATCACATTGTGTGTGTCGAGAAATCCAAGTGGCGAAAATGTTTTATTCATGGGATCTTCTGCCATCTGCCTACTTGAAAGTAAAATGCTTTTAATATTGGTAATGGGGAGAATTCCGTATGAGGAAAATCCATACTTTAATCTAAGGATGTTCTTTTCACTGTCGAGGACATGATTTCTATGAGGCAAAGATCTCACTAGGGCTAAGATCTGCAGCATGGAATAGAATGTCAATCCTGAGGCAATCCACGCTATAGTTGTGTTGAACTTTTCAAGAAGTATATGTACGACACTTAATTCTGCTATAGCTAATAACATCATTGTGTAGATTACAATTGTGATTCCACTTTTCTTATAGTATGAAAATTCATTTTCTCTCAGAGATCCTGTGGGCCTCTTCTTAAATATATAATAGGGTACTGCAATCTCTGAGCTTAAAACACGGCTTATCGTTGATGGAAATAAATCTTGAGTGGCGAGCATAATCTTATCGTAAAAGTCTAGCGCTGACAACTCGTCTGCACCCATCTTCTTTTTAATCTGGATAGACTTGTATGCAATCATCCCTATTATAGAAAACTCTATTAAGGGGATTAAAATACCTTTTAAGGGTAAAAAAAAACCTTGATGTTCTTGTGGTATTATCACGGAGGCTATGACCATCCCGATGACAACACAAGAAAGTACTGTATACCTAGGAATCGATGTTTTCCATATACTGATTAAGTATACGAGTGGTAGCGTGATGATGAGGTCCAGAATGATTGCCTGAGAAAGGACAGTAGGAGTCTGTTTAAAAAATGATGTAAAAGTAAGGGTGATTAAGAACAGAACTATAAGAAGTGGGAAAACAAAAACGGAGAGACGTCTTGATAGCGTCATAGGCATTCGATGTTGTTTATAATAGTAACAAGATAACCTTAAAATTAAATCCTAAATAACCACATTTAATTGATGCATTTTGAATTATTTTTTCTGTGGATTACCATTCAATACATACAGGTGTATAAATAGAATCTGTAACTGAAATTTTACTTAACTGTCCCGAAATTTCTGCTACTTCAAATGTAACTAAGTTATCACTGTCTTGATTGGCTACGAGTAGAAAATTGCCGTCCGGAGAAATGTTGAAATTCCTAGGTACAGCACCTCCACACTGGAATGATTCGTATTCAGCCAGTGTGCCATCACTGGCTATTTTATACTTAGCTATACTGTTGTGGCCACGATTAGAGGAGTATATGAACTTGCCTGAAGGATGTATATGAATGTCTGCGGAAGTATTGTTCTCAGAGTATGTATCTGGAAGCGTAGGGTAGCTATTGCCCTCCAGATAAATTTCATTGTTTTTCATGAAATGAGTGATCTTATTGCTGAGCTCATTCATGACATATAAGTTCATTCCATCATCAGAGATGGCTATATGTCGAGGGCCCGATTCACTGGATACTTCTAGATATGGTTGAGAACCAGGTGTAAGCATACCTGCCCCATCATAACCCATAATCCATATTTTGTCATTTCCTAAATCTGGAATGAAGACTTGGTTGTTGATGGGGTGTGGGTAGATAGCATGTGCATGTGGAGCTTCTTGTCTAGCATGACTTCCTTTTCCACTAAATTTCTTGCTGTCCGCGAGGGATAGAATTCCTTCATTATCTAGCGTGTAACTGCATACAGATCCTCCTCCATAATTCGCAACGAATACCAATTTATCATCTGAACTTGTAGATACATAGCAGGGGCCAGCGCCTAATGTCGATTGCATAGATACTTCTACAAGACGGTCATCATCTATTCTGAAAGACTTAATAAAACCATGGTCTTCATCTGGTCTGCCTAGTTCGCTTACGGCTAGCAAGAATTGTCCATTGTTAGATTTAGACACGTAAGATGGATTGATGATGCTTACTTCTTTTT
>CALIQO010000052.1 GCA_938044055.1 uncultured Saprospiraceae bacterium | reverse complement strand
ACTTATTAGAAAAGAAGCTTTCTTTACTGGTCGCTTTGATTTACTAGATGGATATATGGACCTGTTTTGTGGTATTTGTCAACGAGTGGAGTATTGCCGAAATACTTTTTTTTTGGATGGAGAATTGTATTAAATATGATCTATTTTCTGAGTTCAATCAAGTACGATGTAAACTTCGTTTAATTTTTAAGAGAAAATACAATTCAGTTATATCGACCATAGAGTAATTCATGTAATTTCTTTATTTTTCAGTTAAACTTTTATATGCCTTTTACTATCTTCCATGACGTCTACATAGAAACAGATACTATTACTTTATACCATGCTATATCTCATCCTGATGAAATGGTTAACTGGTGGCCACTGAAGTGCAGAGGAATCCCAAAAGAAGGAGAGATGTACAATCTCAATTTTACAGATGCGTATGATTGGTATGGGCGGGTTACTGTAGCTGAAGAGAATAAAAGTTTTCATATACAGATGACGCAATCAGATGAAGACTGGAATCATACTACATTCGGATATGATCTGAGTCAAGATGATAACGGTGTATGGTTGAAGTTTAGTCACGTCGGATGGCCTATGTGCAATCAAGAATATAGACAATCATCGTTCTGCTGGGCTATGCTGCTGAAAGGACTGAAAGACTATGTAGAAAAAGGTATTGTTATTCCTTTCGAAGATAGATCTTGATTGAGTCTATTACTCTGAATTCAATACTTAGGACGGATCTTTATGGTGCACTTTCTGTTAAGGTAAAAAGAATCAACCTCTCTTGATTATTAATTAAAACCTCTATTACAGTTATCCCATTTGAATAACGCCTTAAAAGAAGCAACAAAAAAGGGTCACCAGCAATGAAGCCGATGACCCTTTTCTTCACAAGCATAAGCTTGTTGTAATTTACAAGTGCTTACTTCACGCCTAGAGATACTGGTACAACTACGTTATCCCATGCCATCTTAAGTGTAGCACTATCGTCTCTTAGCATATCTACATAGATAAGGAAAGACTCTACCTTTACATCACCCGTACTATGCGGTGTTGCTGTAACCGTCAATGCTGGTTTAGCATCTGCAGGGTAGGATCTTCCAGACCCGTCTACATAAGTAAAGAAATGAACACCCCATGAATCCTTACCAGGAGTTGTCATCAGTGCATATGTTCCAGCAGGAAGCGTCTGTCCTTCTACCATCATATCCTTGCTTGTTGTTACTTTAGTAACGGCATTGGCGCCAGTTCTCCATCTTTTACCATAAGGGACTAGTTCTCCCATGATTGTTCTTCCCTTGACTCCTGGTCTAGAGTATTCAATCATAAGATCTGTTGTTCCTACTTTCTGTTCTACTTTAGAGAAAGGAGAAGGAGCAGGCTTATCCTGCGCTTGTAGGCTTATGGTACTTGCAAGCAATGCAATCGCAAAAAATGCAGTGAATAATTTTTTCATTATTAGATTTTTAAAAAATTAATTTAAATGTTGATGTAATAAAAACAGGTATGTGCATACCTATGGTTAAAACAGGGGAGTCGTTCAATTGTTTTAAGTAGTTGATATTTAACAATATTACAACAACAATTTCATGGATAGAAATTTATGCTTCGCTGAGAAAGAAGCAAATAATTGCTATCATAGTATGATAAATAAGGACATTAAGTGGAAGGAACTGTATTGATAGAGTTTTTTATAGGAAGCATAGGTGTTATACTCGGATTGTTTTTTTCTATTTTCTTATGGGTAGATAGAAAGAATCAACCTCAATCTAATCTGTTTTTAATTATATATCTCATTGCTTTTTCGTTGCGAGTAGGCAAGTCACTGTTTCATTATAAGTATATGCTTCCAGCTACATTCAGAACATATTTAATCTGTACCCTATTCTGCATAGGTCCAGCCATCTTTCTTTTCAGCAAAAAATACAAATCAGACGGACCTGAAATTGACCGCAAAGAAGCCTTACATTTTGCTCCTTTTCTATTGTTGCTCTTTTCGGCCTGGATTATTCCTAACGATGGTACTTCACCCATTTTTGTTTGGTTTTACAATACCACTATACTTCACATGCTATTTTATATGGTGTGGTCTATTTTTATTTCGTATCGGAGGAAGGATATTCCGATCCGAGAGAATAAGTGGTTCTATTGTTTTCTATATGCCAACATATTGTTCGTTCTTATCTATTTCTTAATTTCAGAATTAATAATTCCTTACAACGGAATTTCTATCTTATTTTCTTCTATGATCTTGGTGTGCGGTATCTGGGCGTTGAATGAACCCTCTTTATTTCGTCTACCCATTAAGAAGTATCATAAGTCCAATGTTTCTCAAGCATCAGCCATTGCATTATGGACGCAAGTGGACAACTTCTTGAAGGAGAATAAATCTTTCTTAAATCCTGACCTTACATTAACGTCCCTCGCCGATCAGATTGTTCAACCTTCTAAGGCCATCTCGCAAGCCATCAATCAAGTGAAAGGCCAGAATTTTTCTCAGTATATTACAGGTTACAGAATAGAGGAAGCCCAGCGCCGCCTTTCTGACCCGAATCATCATCACCTGACCATAGCATCGATTGCCTACGATAGTGGATTCAATAGCCTATCTGCTTTCAATACTAATTTTAAGAAATTGACTGGACAGACGCCTAAGCAATTTCGGGATTCCGCTTAACGCAAATGATATTTTTCGATTTATACACTTTCTGATTCATGAATCAGATAGAATTTCTACAAGTCCTGGCGGATTATTGTCTCCTAAAAAGTAATATGAATAAGTGGATGATATTATTAGTGCTTATAGGACTAATGGGATGTAAAGAAGAAAATGGCCATATCGAGCCTACACATAATTTCACAGTAGAGAGATTGATGGTTATCAATGATAAGGATGAGATATTAATGATAAAAGACGAAGAAGGAACTTGGTATACATTCTTTGCTGTCTTTAACAAAAGGCAGTATGTTCATGAAGTATTAGACAGTGTGTCGCAGGCATTTGGTATAACCACAACTCCTCCAGAGTTGAGAGGGTATTTCGGTTTTAAATATGAGTACCATCCTTACGCAACTAGAAGATCTTATTATGTGGCTCGATATGTTTCTGGCTCACCTAGAGTTGCTGGTATTGTAAAACATATCC
>CALIQO010000051.1 GCA_938044055.1 uncultured Saprospiraceae bacterium | reverse complement strand
TGGTGGAGGAGAAAGCAACGTTGCTGTATCCCTAGCTAATTATGGGATACCTTCACAGTTTGTAACCAGACTCCCAGACAATGATCTAGGAGAATGTGCCCTTATGGAATTAAGAAAAAGAGGAGTAGATACTTCTGAGATTGCAAGAGGTGGGGAAAGACTGGGAATTTATTTTTTAGAGATGGGTGCTGTCAGCAGAGGAAGTAAAGTTGTCTATGATAGAGCCCATTCTGCTATGTCAACCATTGAGAAAGGAATGATTGACTGGGAAGAAATCTTTAAAGATGCAGGCTGGTTTCACTGGACTGGGATTACCCCAGCTTTATCTCAGGGTGCAGCAGAAGCTTGCTTAGAAGCGATTCAGATTGCTAATCGTATGGGTGTAACAGTATCTACCGACTTGAATTACCGTAAGAAATTGTGGAAGTATGGAAAGGATCCTAGGGACGTCATGCCTGCTCTCGTTGAGGGATGTGATATTATCTTAGGAAATGAAGAAGATGCAGAAAAACACTTCGGCTTACACCCAGAGGGGGTAGATGTTACTCAGGGACACTCTGTGGATGCAACGGCGTATCTTTCTGTATTGAAGCAACTTATGGATATGTTCCCTAGAGCTAAGAAAGTAATAACAACCTTACGAGGTTCAATATCTGCTTCACACAACTCATGGTCTGGTGTGCTATATGACGGAGAGAAATTGTATGAAGCTCCATCTTATGAAATCACCCATATTGTAGATAGAGTAGGAGGTGGAGATAGTTTCATGGGCGGATTGATATACGGTCTACTCAATTATGAGAACGATCAGGATGCGCTTAATTATGCTGTTGCCGCTTCATGCTTAAAGCATACGATCTTCGGTGATGCTAATCTGGTTACAGTAGAGGAAGTAGAAAAATTGATGAAAGGAGACGCTAGTGGACGAGTAAGCAGATAGTTATGTCTGCAGAAAAAAGAAACATAGTCCAGCGCATTATAAAGTCTATCTTGGCCATAGGTCCAGGGATATTTGCGATCGGATATACGATAGGTACAGGAAGTGTTACTTCTATGCTAGTAGCCGGCAGTACTTATGGTATGCAGTTGTTATGGGTATTGCTCCTTAGTTGTTACTTCTCAGGAATATTAATATATGTATATGGTAATTATGCTCTGATTACCGGAGAAACAGCCTTATACGCATTTAGAAAAAGACTGAAGGGAGGTAAGGCGATTGGCTTGATGATCATCTTCGGTATTTTAATAGGCCAGTGGAATTCATTGATAGGAATTGTCGGAATTACTTCTAACATCTTTTTTGAAACCCTTAAGATTTATTGGCCAGGTATTACGGAACATGAGTACCTGACGGTTCTGATTATTGCTTTAATCATCGTTATAACATTCTATATTTTACTCTTAAGAGGGTCTTATACCTTTTTCGAAAAGGTATTGGTCATTTTTGTTTCACTGATGGGGCTATCGTTTTTATTTAGTCTTTTTCTGGTTTTTCCTCTTCCTATAGATGTTATACAGGGATTGATTCCTACTATTCCAGAAATAGAAGGAGGAAACATGATGGTAGCTGCATTCGTCGGTACAACAATGGCGGCTGCAACTTTTCTATCTAGACCTCTTTTTATAAAAGGTAAGGGATGGACTAAAGATGACCTCCATGTTCAGAAAAGAGATGCTATAAGTGCGGCAATTCTCATTTTTGTGATTAGTGGAGCAATCATGGCTGTGGCATGCGGCGGATTGTATTATGATGGGATGGCCATAGAGAAAGTTAGCGATATGCCTAATGCGCTAGTGCCTGTTGCGGGAAGGTTCGCGATGACTATTTTCTTTTTCGGAACGCTGAGTGCTGGGTTATCTTCAATCTTCCCGATACTACTAATTGTTCCGTTGCTAATTGCCGATTATAAATCAGGAGAGCTAGATACATCATCTAGACAATTTAAAATTATTACAGCCATAGCATGCATTATAGGATTGTCAATTCCTGTGCTTGGTGCCAATCCTATAGATGGTCAGATTTTGTCCCAGGTGTTTAACGTATTCGTTTTACCTTTGGTTATAATAGGAATTATATCGTTGGTTAATGGTAGCTCGTTTAAGGATGAGCATAAAACAGCCACTTGGATCAATGTAAGTCTTGTTCTGGCATTGATTTTTTCGTTGGTGATTTCTTACAATGGAATAGTGGCCATTATTTCATATTTCAGTTAAATAAAAAGTAAACATATATGGCGAGGTTTAGTAGAATAGAAGTAGCTCTTAAAATGAAAGAACAAGGAATGGTGCCTCTTTTTTATAATGGAGATGCGGATCTGGGGAAGGACGTTCTCGCAGCATGTTATGAAGGAGGTGCAAGATTGCTTGAGTTTACCCACAGAGGAGATTTTGCCCATGAAGTATTTACCGAGTTGAGTAAATATTGCAATGCAGAGTTACCAGAAATGATTATAGGCGTAGGGTCAGTAACCAGTGCTGCCGATGCTTCTTATTACATGAATGTAGGAGCTAACTTTATTGTTACACCTGTCTTGAGAGAAGACATAGCAATGGTGTGTAACCGGCGAAAAGTTCTATGGTCTCCCGGATGTGGTTCTCTTACAGAGATATGTAGAGCTGAAGAACTAGGCTGTGAGATTGTGAAGCTTTTTCCTGGGAGTACTTATGGGCCTGGATTTGTTAAATCGGTACGTGCACCACAACCATGGACAAGCATAATGCCTACTGGAGGTGTAAGTCCGACAAGAGAAAATCTGACAGGTTGGTTCAGTGCTGGCGTTACTTGCGTCGGGATGGGATCTAAATTATTATCCTCTGACCTTGTTCAAAACAAGAAATTTTCAGAGATAACTTCCCTTGTTAAAGAAACGCTCGCCTTGATTGAAAGTGTCAGACGGTAGTGACTGAATCTGTCTAATTTAGTTACAATCGACCGACTTTATAATATAACCTAAATGTGGGTAAAGGTCGTGGGTTGTTTTTATAAATGAATGATATCAGTCCTTCCTTTCCCTCGAAAGGGTATTTTACGCATGCTTCTTTAGTAACAAGTGCAGGCCATATATTTTTTCGTTATAATCAACCTCTTTTCCTTTATTCGTTTTCAGTGGCTAGATCAAGATGTCGACTGTCAAGGTTATGAAAGGCAAGTTGCGACTTTAACTTATTAGCATCTTTTATAAAATCTTTTCCATCCCCTTTGTCGTGTCCTGAAGCGATTATGGTTTCACCTACTTCGATCGCCTTATCAGGTAGGTCGAGACATAGATATAATGCTGCTAAATTATATCGAGCAGCAGCACGGAGGTTTTTGTGGTGCTTATCCTTGGTCTTATATCTTTCTGCAACCGATTCATAGTATTCTAGAATAGGAATGAAATTCTCTCGCAATTCATCTATAGATTCATCGTACCGTGTACTTGCAAGAAGTGTTTTACTTGCTTCAGTCGCATTCTTGAAATCTTTATACTCTCTATGTTTGTCTGAGTCTAAAATTTTCATTTTTACCCTATGAGAGGTAGAGTTGGCACCATACATTGCATTGATGTATTGGTTAGATTTAGCTATGACATAATCTCCGAATTCTTCAGCGTGTTGGTCATAGATATTAGGGGCATTTACATTGAAGTTGTCTCTTGCTGCTTTAGCACTTCGGTATTCGCGAGACTTATGTTCATATGAATTGTTGAGGTAGCTAAATCCTGATTTCTTTTTATCTGAAGTATTTTTCTTGACCTTAATCCCGGTAAGAAATGGATTCTCTTCTTTCTTTTCTACTTTCTCCTTCTTTTTTTTCTTTTTATTCTTTTCTTTCCATTCATTCTTCGGGCCATATAAGGTAATATCTCCGCTACCTTGATTGTCCGTTTCCACCCAGTAATAGGTAGTCCTAGAAGTGACCTTGCCTTCTTTATTTTTTTTCTCTACTGTTCTATTTCTGGCATCGCTTCTTCCTGCTCTAAACTCATTTACTTCTACTAAGATGTCGACGTCAGCTTCGGCATCTACACGTTCCCAACCATTGATATGTATCGCTTCTAAAATAACTTGTTCATCATACTGATTGGTCCCTTTATACCGGATAGAATAGGTTCGCTCATCTGGTGGTACATAATGTTTCGGAAATTCAATGCAATTGATCCGTACGTGATAATTATCAATATCAACTTTCTGGGGTTTCTGACTATATACTGTGACTATAGTAAGAAAAAATAATAGTGTAAATATGTTTTTCATTTTCGTTGGTTTAATGGCTTAAGTATTTCACAGGATAAGATAGAAAATGAAAATTATTTCTCAAAATGAAAATAGTAAGAGAGGGAGCAGTTTAGATGAATTCTGTGGACTTATATTAATCTAATTTTTTCTTTCTGAAAAGATCTATGATAAATTGACCTTGTTCTACGGAATAGATCAATTCCAGATTTTCATCCGACCGCATCTTTAATCGCCCTCCATTGTCTTCTGCATTCATCTTTATGTAATAGACCTCCTTGCTAGGATCCTGGGTGTTCCAGTCATTGAGGTGCAAGAAAGGGTCTTTAGATTTTCTATACCCAGCACCTTTTAATTCAAGTGCTTTCTTTACTAGGAAACTTGGATACACGTAATCTTCATATAGGTTAGCCTCTTCTATAAAGTCTACCATCTCTTGCATAGCAAGTGTTCCAGATATATAACCAAGTGTATCGTCGCCATGTTTTTCACCAGCAGAAGATACGG
>CALIQO010000050.1 GCA_938044055.1 uncultured Saprospiraceae bacterium | reverse complement strand
TCTAGTGACTGGTGATCCACAGTCACACAGAAAGGAGTTCCTATTGCATCTTGTCTTCTGTATCTTCTTCCGATGGCATCTTTCTCTTCGTACTGACAGTTAAAGTGCTTTTTCAATCCGTTGTATACATCTTTAGCCGCACGGGTTAGTTCTTCCTTGTTTTTCACAAGTGGAAGAACAGCTACTTTTACTGGGGCAAGAGAAGGATGGAGCTTGAGGACGATTCTACTAGAATCATTTCCTTGTGCGTCGGGTACCGTTTCTTCTACCAGGCTTCTTCCGAGCTGGCCTAGGAACATCCGATCGCAACCGATCGAAGTCTCTACAACGTAAGGAACATAACTGTCATTGAGTTCTGGGTCGAAGTATTGCATCTTCTTACCAGACAATTCCTGGTGTTGGGTTAAGTCAAAGTTGGTTCTAGAATGAATGCCTTCCAGTTCTCTAAAACCAAATGGAAACTTGAATTCTATATCAACAGCCGCATTGGCATAATGGGCGAGGTTGTCGTGATTGTGGAAACGAAGTTCACTTTCTGTTACCCCGATGGCCTTGTGCCAGTCCATCCGTGTTTCTTTCCAGTACTCATAGTACTTCATCTCTTCTCCAGGCCTCACGAAAAATTGCATCTCCATCTGCTCGAATTCTCGCATCCTGAAGATGAATTGTCTTGCAACAATTTCATTTCTGAATGCTTTACCGATCTGAGCAATACCAAAAGGGATTTTCTGTCTCGTTGATTTCTGAACATTAAGGAAGTTGACGAATATCCCTTGTGCCGTTTCTGGTCTCAAGTATAATTTTCCTTCTTCACCGGCGATGTTACCCAGCTGTGTACTGAACATCAAGTTAAACTGACGTACATCGGTCCAACTCCTAGATCCACTATCCGGACAAGCAATATCGTATTCTTCTATCTGAGCCTTTAGGTCTTCCATGTTCTCGTCCTTCATGGCTTGAGCGAGACGCTTAAGGACACCATCGATTTTTTCTTGCCGATCTATGATGCGCTGGTTCGTTGTTCGGAATTGACCTTCGTCGAAGTCATCTCCGAATCTCTTCCGAGCTTTGGCCACATCCTTGAGAATCTTAGCTTCAATCTTTTCCGCATATCCCTCTATCAACTGATCGGCACGATACCTTTTCTTAGAATCTTTATTATCTATTAGTGGGTCATTGAAAGCATCTACGTGGCCAGAAGCCTTCCAGGTTTTAGGGTGCATGAATATGGATGCATCGAGTCCGACGATGTCGTCGTGCATCTGAACCATACTCTTCCACCAGTATTGCTTGATATTGTTTTTTAACTCTACGCCATACGGGCCATAATCATAAACGGCACTCAAGCCATCATATACTTCGCTAGACTGGAAGATGAAACCATATTCTCTACAGTGTGATATCAATTGCTTTAAGTCCATATGGATTAATTACTTTTAGTTAAATCGTCAGATATACATTTAGAATCGGCAAAGATAATCAAAGCCCTCTATTTCTGGCTTAGTTCTCTTGCTCTATTCAAGGCAGAATTGACGCCTTGTTTAAAATGATCAGAAATCTGATCTGTAGAAAACGACTTGAATGCCGCTTCTGTTGTCCCGCCTCGTGAGGAAACTTTAGAAATCCATTCTTCACAAGTGTAATCGAACTTATTAAATAGCTCTACAGCTCCACGGAATGTCTGATAGGTCAGTAGTTCTGATTGGGCTTGTGTAAAACCCATGTCTATAGCTGACTCTATCAGTGATTGCATAAAAAAGAATACGTATGCAGGCCCAGATCCCGAGATAGCTGTAGCTGCATCTATGGCATCTTCTGCTTCTACATAGATTGTTTTTCCGGTAGAGTTAAGCAGGTTCTGAACCATAACAAGTTCTATTCTTGTCACGGCATCAGAAGAAGAGAAAACCGTCATCCCTGTTCCGATCTGTGCAGGAAGGTTAGGCATTGCTCTGATTATTTTTTCTATACCGAGACCATCCGCTATGGTGGACATTTTTACGCCCGCCATAATAGACATCACGACTTGTTGTCCTCCTATGAATGGAGATATCGTCTCGAATAATGCATTTATATCCTGAGGCTTGACAGCCAGAATAATAAGATCGCATCCCTCTATGTAATTACCAGGCTCTCCATAGACGGTCCCGATTTCTAGTTTCTTAAGCTCTTCCGCTTTTTTCATGCTCTTCTCTAGGATGACCATATTGTCTTCAGTCACGATGTGACTCCTGAGAAAACTGCGCGCATAGGTGAGACCCATGTTTCCACCTCCGATGACCAGTATCTTCATGTAAAATTATTTTTCTTGATTGATGAGGGAAAGGTAAGTGGTTAATCCATCTTTTTATAATTGTTGATAGCCACTTGTATATTGGTTCCCTTGTCGTTTCTTACCGTTATTTCTGCGTCTAAAATTCCAGCCATTCTACGTATAAGCGTGTAGCCTGTTCCACCGCTGTCTATCGGCAAGCTAGCATCAGGAACTCCTAGGCCGTTGTCCACAATCGCAAGCATCAGCTTATTATTTTCTTCTTTCAAGCTTAAGTTGATGTTTCCTTTTTCGCCATGACGGAAAGCATGTTGAAGGGCATTGTGGATGGCTTCATTGCAGATGATTCCGAGCGGAACTACGGTGTCTGCATCGAGTTTCATATTCTGTACTTGGGAAGAGAAGCTGATTAAGTGTTCCTTGTCTCTGTGCTGTTCGTACAGTTCTTTTTCTAGTTTCTTAAAATAATCGACCATACCTATTCCTTCTAGATCTTTCCATTGTGCTATGTTCTGTCTGAGAATTCTGACAGCATATTCTCTGCGTATTTTCTTCTTAGGGTCTGTGGATTTAGCATTGGATTTATCGAGAATGGCCATCACTTGAGAGAGAATATCTACATTATTAGATACCCGAGATTTAATCTCATTGGTCAGGGTTTTTCTTTCTTTTTCTAAGCCTTCTTTAGTTGCATTAAGCCCTTTTATGGTTGATGATTTTTTACGCTTGTCATTCAACAGGAAGAATATAAATCCTCCTAAAGTGAGTAAAGTCAATCCCAGTGCTCCTATTAGAATATTTCTTACGGTAGACTTCGATGACTTAATTCCTTCGAGTTCTGTAGACATGCGATCGTATTCCGCGTCTTTGGCTCTGGTTTTTTCTACGAATTCTCCAGATACCTGATCTATGTCGGCTTGGTGCTTTATGGCTAGTAAAGAATCTTGATAGTTATCCCACTTAGCTCTATATCTCGATGCGTTTCTATAATTAAGAACGGCCCTTTCCATCTCTGACATGTACTTATAAGTTTCTGCAACTCTATGTCTGTCACCGAGCCTATTGAATCCACTTAACGCTTCCGCAAATGCGGGTCTCGCTTGAAAAGTTTTTCCTGTTTTTCCTAAACTTATGGCATTACCGAGTTGAGTTATGGCAGTAAGTTTCGGAGTATGGTTCGTTCTGAAATTTCTGAGATATGATTTAGCAGAGCGGATTGCTGGTCCGTAATTTCCCGCGATACTTCCGATTTCAGATTGGTATGCCAGGTCTCGTACAATGGCTGATGTATCATTAGTAGCAGTGGCTAGTTGTGTTGCCTTGCCTAGATTGGTTATAGCTTGTGACGCTTGACCTTGGGTTGCTTGTAGTTTAGCAAGGCTATAGAGGACATCAAGTTGACCATTGATATTGTTCTCTTTTTTGTATGCTTCGATGGCTTGTTGATACGCACCGATACTTTCGGCATTTAGACCTTGTTCTTTATATAATTCTGCCGAGCCTAAACTTGCTTGGGCGTAGGCTGCATTGTTGTCGGATGATTGAAAGCCAGCCGTAGCAGCGTCGTAATTTTCCCTAGCTAGATTATACAATCGTTTATTTCTATATGCTTCGGCAAGAAAATATTTGCCTTGAGCGATCTGAGAAGCATCTTCACCAGCAGTTGCCAGAGAATCATAACTCAACATCAATTCTATCGGGAATTCTCCTTTACCCATAGCTGCTGATATAGAATTGTTGAGCTCAGAAAGCCCTCCTTCCTCTTGACTATAGCCGATAAGGGTAGAAGAAATTAAAATAACAGACAGAATCGTTTTCAATGTATGTTTCATAGTGTGTTACATAGGATTACACTTCCCAGAATCAACTGAGAAATGGATAATGATAATTAAGTGCAATTATTGAGCCACTTGCTATGGTGTAAGAATATGGGATTACAATTGCTCAGGGCAAATATATGGTAGTTGTTGAACTTACTGCTATATAAACAACAGCCAATGTATAAAATCAGGGTTATCCCTCGACTTATGAGACCTGCCGTGGGGCTTTATAATGCACAGAGAATTGTCTTGTTAAATTTAAATGTTTTATTCATTCTCTACCAAAAACAAACTGCTTTCTGACATATTAAGTCAGAAAAATGGTAACAAAAATTGTCTACAAATTGGAATTTGAGTTGACAGGCGGAGATTGCTAGCAATGCAGTAATA
>CALIQO010000049.1 GCA_938044055.1 uncultured Saprospiraceae bacterium | reverse complement strand
GGTGTACTTCGGAGACTTTAGAACACAATCAGATTATAAAACTAGAAGACACCCAAGTTCCTGTACCATCGTGTCCAGAAGATATTACAATAAGCAATCATCCATATGATTGTGCTTCTTCGTCGTTCTTTCCTGAGATCGATTTTGACATCATAGATTGTTCTGAAACTACGGTTACATATGAAGCATATGATTCACTAGGGAATCGTCTTACGCTTAATAGTGATGGATCCATACCACCACTTGCAGTAGGGTGGAGTGAAATAAAATATTTCATCACAGATGCTTGTGGTAACGATACAACCTGTCTGCAGAAAGTATGGGTCATAGACGAAGAAGTTCCTCAAGTCAATTGTGATGAATTTACTTCTGTTGCCTTAGGGATAGATGGAACAGCAAGGTTGTATGCGACATCTGTGGATGATGAGAGTTGGGACAATTGTCAGATTGATTCCATGTACTTAATGAAAATGGTGGATATATGTAATGCAATAGATAGAGGCCCCTATGTAGAGTTTTGTTGTGAAGAAGTAGGCACTGAAGTTATGGTTGCCCTTACTGTAACCGATGCGTCTGGCAATAGCAATATATGTATGGTTACTGTAGAAGTAGAAGATAAACTTCCTCCAGAATTAACTTGTCCCGATGATCTGACTGTGTCTTGTGATCTCGATTTCTCAACTGATAACCTATCAATTTTTGGAAATGTAGCGGAATCAGAGAATTTACGAATGCCTATAATTATCAACGATGAATATGGACAAGGAATCAGAGGAAGAGATGGAGTATATAGAGACAATTGCCTAGGCATAATTGATTCAAGTTTTACCATAGATGTTGAATGCGGGGAAGGAGACTTGATAAGAACTTTTCAAGTTTCAGACAGCAATGGTTCTAGTAATTCTTGCCAGCAAGTAATCCGATTTATAAATCTTTCACCATTTAATTATGAAGATATAGGATGGCCGGAGGACTATGATGGTGAAGCATGTGCAGAGGATGTTGTACTTCCTGAAGTAGCAGGGAGCCCTGAATGGAATAATGATGTATGTGTAGATCTAGCCATGCGTTATGAGGATGAATTCTTCCCATTTGCAGATGGTTCATGTATGAAGGTTTTAAGAACATGGACAGTCATCGACTGGTGTCAATATAAGGATAATGAAGAGGAAGGAAAGTGGTCGTATATACAAGTTCTTAAGTATGAGAATTTTATTGCCCCTATAATTGATACTCAAGACTCCTTAATCTGTAATTATTTAGAAGACTGTGGTGCTATAGCTTTCGATTATTTAATAGAGGCCACCGATGATTGTACCCAAGCAGAAGACATGCAATACCTATGGAGCATATTGCTTCCTAGCGGTGATATTTTATATGAAGATAACACGCGACAGATTTCAGTTCTGCTGGAAAATGGCAATTATGAGTTGCAGTTATCGGTAGAAGATAGATGCGGTAACATAGCAGAAACCTCAGTTGACTTAACCGTCCAGGATTGCAAGAAACCTACACCTCATTGTATTTCAGAATTGACGACAGTACTTATGCAGGAGTATAAGAAGATTGATATCGTTGCAAGAGATTTTGATTTCAATAGTTTCGACAATTGTACTGACCCATCAGTTCTTAAATTTTCTTTTTCTCCGGATGTTATGGATACAGTCCGAGTACTTACTTGCGACAGCATTCCAGATGGTCAATCGGCAATTAAAGAATACGCCATGTGGATTACAGATGAGACAGGAAATCAAGAATATTGTCTGGTTACCATAGAGATTCAAGACAACAACGATCAGTGTCCCGATGTCAATACTGGATTCAATATTTCTGGCCAAGTAATGAAGAGCAATGGAGTAGCTCTAGAGAATGTTGAATTCGTTTTAGAAAGCAGTAACCCTGAGTACTCAGCAAGTGAGTGGAGCGATGAAGAGGGTAGTTACGCTTTTGCAAATGTACCTTCTAATTACAGAGTTGATGTATTTGCTGAAAAGCGTACGGCTGCAGATGAAGGGATTTCAACTTTAGACATAGTGAAAATTCAAAGGCACTTACTGGGTATAGATGAATTTAGTGATCCAGCTCTCGTTATTGCATCAGATGTCAATGGCTCAGGATCTATAAATGGCATTGACATCTTAGCCCTAAGAAAAGTATTGCTTAAGAAAGAAGAAGAATTTCCAAAGGAAGTTCCAGCTTGGAGGTTTATTACCAACTATGAAGACCTTACAACAGAAAACGCGCTATCATTTACGGACATCTGGACTATTCCAAAATTGGATCGAGATGAAAGCGATGTTGATTTTATAGGAATTAAAATGGGTGACGCTAACTTTTCTGCTTCTAACAATGCAAGAAATGAAGATACTAAAATCCGATCTAGGAGGGTGCCCATGATATTGTCAGAGAAAAATCGTGGCTTAGAATTACTAATTGAGAACCAACAACAAGATGTATATGGTTTTCAACTAGGAATTGACTTGAAAACAGATATAGAAAATAACCTTATTACCCTTTCATCAGAAGACATAGAATTAGAATCCCATAACTTTAATGTCAAGGATGGCCAGCTTCTTATCAGTTGGGATGGACTATTGTCTTCCTCAGATGCGTTTACCATTAACATTCATGGTGTTTCTAAGGATGAAATCTTAGGACTTAGTTCATCATTTACTTCTGAAGTATATCTTAACTTGGATGCCTATCCACTGGACCTTAATAGCGAAGAGATCGAAATCGAAAACCAAGGAATTACATCTAGAATCCTAGGAAATCCTATGACTACTACAAGTCAAGTTGTAGTGCATGCTGGAGAATCAGCTACAATTCGTATGCAAGTAGTTTCTTCTAGTGGCAGTATAATTCAATCGAAAAATCTAACTCTGCTAGAAGGAGATAATAATATCTCTTTAGACCGTTCTATGTTCCCATCCTCTGGATTGTACTACGTGCAATTACAGTATAAAGGATGGAAGAAAGTCCACCCATTGACTGTCCTTTAGAACCCATTCTTACTTACTTTTTCGAACATATTTCTTGAGTTTATCTATTACATGATTCCTTGTGTAAGGCACTAGGATGTTTACATCGCATTGTTATTACTAAACCCTTCGCCGTTCTCCGTGCTCATACATATTATAAAAAAGTTTAAATTTTTTAATAAAGTAATCTTCTATGTAAGTCATTGTTAAAATGTGATTTACGTATTACTAATTTATTTAATATAATAACACATTATAAATTAGTTTAATATGAAACTGAAATTGGTCTAGAATTTGGCTCATAGGGTAGTGTGGGAGAAGCTATGCCCAGTGTGGTAGCAGTTTCAAGAAATGAGAAGCGAGCAAAAACGAATGTTACAAGAAAGATTTTTTACACAACAAATTCTAATGACTAGACCATTACACATCTACCCAGAAATTCATCGGTCTGTTGTACGTCTTATTCTCTGCTTAAGCATGATATTTATTGCTGGCAGTAGTTATGGACAACTCGACGTAACAACAACTGAATGTAATTGTCTAAACAATGCCTCAGAACCTGGAGACGGACAGTATATGGAATCCTTTACCATTACTTCCGGAGCTGGTGAAACGTGGACATTGGAAGAAACCAACAATTTTTATGATCCAGCTTCAGCAGCACCACCAGCACTACCTACAGAATATGCAGATGGATTTGCTATTGTTGAAGGACCTGCTGGAGAATACACATTAACAGGATTACGCATAGAAGGTTTTCTATGGGAAGTGGTTGTTTCTGATGGAACAGAAGAATATACCATAACTTCAGAAAACGCATGCAGTTATCCTGACGAACGGATATATGGTGACTTAAACAATTGTATATCACAACGAGAAACCTATTATGTAGATATCCCAGAAGAGGATATTGCAACTATATCCTGGAGTATATCTGGTGGCGGTGTAATCGTAGGACCTTCAGATGAAAGAGAGGTAGA
>CALIQO010000048.1 GCA_938044055.1 uncultured Saprospiraceae bacterium | reverse complement strand
AGAATGGACTCCTAATGAAGGCATTACCTGTCTTGATGAAGAATGTTTAGATGTTGAGATCTTAGCACCTGGTACCACTACCTACACCCTTAGGGTCATAAATGCCTTTGGATGTGAAGCAGATAGCACTGTGACCATCACGGTGAATACCATCAGAGACTATTATGCTCCAAATGTGATCTCGACTACGGGTACTGTAGAAGACAATTTTTTCAAACTCTATACAGGACCTGCCGGAGCGATGGTTGATGAACTGATTATCTTTGATCGATGGGGCAGCAAAGTTTATGAAGGGACGAACCTACCTCTGAGTGACAATGAGACCATAGGATGGGATGGCAGACTCAATGGCCAACCCGTGAAAACAGGTGTCTACGCATGGATAGCAAAAGTAAGGTATGTCGACAATGAGGTATTTACCTATTCTGGTGATGTCACTGTTTTAAGATGATCAAATTTTTTTTCTATTTAGCTGTTTTACTCGTGAGCCTAAATGCTTGCTCTAATGATATTCAAGAGATCAACAGCCTTATCGACAGCAAAGAGATAAAGCAAGAGCGGGCATATGATGTGGAATTGATTTACTCTGACTCCGCAGTGGTTAAAGTGAAAGTTATCAGTCCCGTTCTTTTGAGGCATTTAGATCGAATCAATCCTAGAGATGAATTTCCTAATGGCATCCATGTCAACTTCTATAATGACCAAAAACGAGTAGGCTCTTATCTAGATGCTAAGTATGCATTACGTATTGAAAAAGAAAAGAAGATCATAGTAAAAGATAGTGTTGTCTTCTATAACAAGCAAAATGATAAACTAGAAACCAGTGAGCTGGTATGGGATGAAAAAAACAGTAAAGTATCCTCAGAGAAGTTTGTTATGATCACTCGCCCTTCTAAAGGAGATACCATCATGGGTTATGGTTTAGATGCAAATGAAGATTTCACAAGGTTTGAAATCAAGAGGAAGTTTTCTTCCAAAATGAAATTTGACCAACTAACCAAAGCATTGGAGAGTGATGATACGGAAGAAGATAAACCACAGGAAAAACCATATCTTCGCGGGAGCAACTAACGCTAATGCTACTACTAGTAATAATTATCTTCCTTTTATTGTCAGCTTTTTTTTCGGGTTCTGAGATAGCATTCCTATCGGCTAGTAAGTTAGGTATCGAGATCAAGAAGGATAAAGGTTCGCGGAGGGGTTTGATATTGGCCAAATTTTATGATGACCCTAAGAGATTTATAGGTACCATGCTGGTGGGCAATAACATTGCCTTGGTCATCTTTACCTACTTCATGACTCAGCTCCTAGAACCTAGCTTAGAAAGCGTGTTTGGAGAAGCATTTACACTGTTTGTCATAACCATATTGATTAGGATTATCATATTGATATTCGGAGAGTTTTTACCTAAGACACTTTTTAGGCTGTATGCCAATCAGATTCTCTATATCCTTGCATATCCCTTGTTGTTGTTCAAGATGCTACTCAGTATCCCTACTAGAATTACAAACTTATTTTCCAATGGGATATTAAAGTATATACTTAGGAAACCAGTAGATGAAGTCGATCACTCTTTGACTAGAATAGATCTTGAGGATTACATAGATGATAACATAGACGACGAAGACAAGAAAGTAGATAAGGAGATATTAACCAATGCATTGAATCTAAGCAATCTCAAAGTGAGGGACTGTATGATACCAAGGACTGAGATCACTGATGTCGATATCAATTCTAGTATACCAGAATTGATAGAAATATTCAAGAACTCTGGCTACAGTAGAATCATAGTCTCTGATGGAGATATAGAAGATATCAAAGGATACATACATCACCAGCAGTTATTAGAAAACCCAGAGAAACTTAAGTCTATAGTATTGGACATTCCTTTTGTTCCTGAAGCCATGAATGTGCGTGACCTGATGTTGCGTTTCATTAAGTCAGGAATCAATATAGCTTGTGTGGTAGATGAGTTTGGAGGTACTGCAGGGATCATTACACTCGAAGATATTCTAGAAGAAATATTTGGTGAGATAGAAGATGAGCATGATGAAGAGGACTACATCGAATCTCAAATAAGTGATACTGAATATCTCTTCTCAGGAAGATTAGAGATTGACTACATCAATGAGAAGTATGAACACATAGAACTTCCAGTAGGGGAGTATCATACTTTGTCAGGTTATATAGTCATGACATCAGGCATGATCAATCAGGATGGTGCCGAAGTACTCTTGGGGGACTACAAGTTTATATTAGAGCAGGTAAGTGATACCAAGATTGAGACCGTCAGGCTCATCAAAGTAAAACAAGCACCTCAAGAAAGCGTATAAACACACAGAAGTGTGTTAGCTTCCAGTATATCTCACTCGGTAGATTACATTGGCCAAATCATCACTGATCAGCATACTTCCGTCAGGTAGCCATTCTAAGTCTACTGGTCGGCCCCATGCTTCTTGACTAGCATCATCCAACCAACCGGTTATAAAGTCAGCGTATCCATCTGCATTGTTATCTTCGTCAAGACTCACCGTAGTGATTCTATACCCAATCTTTTTACTTCTATTCCAAGATCCATGCTCTGCTATGAATATGGTGTTATCAAGACTTGCAGGAAAGTTTCCTCCACGATGAAATTCACAACCTAATGGTGCTACGTGTGGTCCCAGTTTTTGAAATGGTGGAGTATACTCACTGCAGATGCCAGCGCTTCCATGATCTTGGTCTGGGGTATCTCCTTGATGGCAATA
>CALIQO010000047.1 GCA_938044055.1 uncultured Saprospiraceae bacterium | reverse complement strand
TTAAAGAATTTTATCCTGGTTTATATTGGTTTGACATAAGGGGCCATAATGGGATGACTAAACACAACAGGTCTACATAAAAGACATTGTCTTTTAGTCTTTAGACATAGATCTCTTTTAATTTATTGTTCCGTCCTTAATTTCTCCAATAGTTCTTCTAATTCTTTTTGTATCCTGTTCATACAAACAGCGTAGTCCTTATCAGTATTCTCAACAAATCACTTTGGCGTCCAGTTTTATAAAACTTACTGATCTGATTGGGTCTGCAATTTCTGGGTACAATGATTTAACCAGTTAGTTTTTATTCCCAGTGATTAGGAATTCCCTAACTACGTTTTTTATTCTAAAGCCATTGCTGCTATTGGTAAAAAATACGTACGCGACACCTGCATCATCATATACTTCAAATGAACAATCGTAGCCGCCATTTCTGCCGCTATGCCCATAAGCAAATCCCAATGGGGAATATTTTAATTGGTATCCTAATCCAAATCCTTGTTTCCAATCTGTATTGGCTTCAGACCAATTTTCTGGAATGTCAATTTGCTTGGAAAACATTTTATCATAAGTGCTTTTATCGATTAAATTCCTATTCATAAGTGAGATAATGAATTTTGAAAAATCCTTTGCATGGGTATGCATTGAGTAAGCCATATTTGGAGTTTCAGTAACTCTTAATGCACTCGTATATTTATCGTCGTGGCCAAAGGTTAAATGTTTAATCACGGTTTTATTGGTTGTAAAATAAGTGTCCTTCATATCCAAAGGTTCTATTATGTATTTCAACAATAAAGATTCAATATTCATCTCGGTTAATTTCTCTACCACATTTGATAAATAAACAAATCCTTCTCCCGAATATCCAAATGTGCCTGGAGAGTTAATAAAATTCAATTGTCCATTTCTCCAATTTGGAAAACCTGTACGATGGCTTAGAACGTGTCGAGCTGTCAATTGATGATAAGTAGTATCATGGGCTATATCCTCATAAGGTAAGTATTTATATAATGGATAATCCAAATCAATTATGCCTTCTTCAACGAGCTTCATTACAAGAAGCGCAAATACAGGCTTAGTCACAGAACCAGCGTCAAACAAGGCATCCGTAGGAACCATTTTTCTTTCATAACTATTGGCGTATCCATAGTTTTTAATATATACAACCTCTCCATCTTTTATTAAAGCCAATTGTAACCCAGGTATGGAGTAGTGATGCATAATTTCTTTAAAAACTTTATCAATTTCAAGGGTGTCACTAGGGTTGAAATTAGGAAGAACACCTTGATTTGAAGAAAAGAATAGAGGCGCCTTCTGGGCGCTTGCTTTATATAATGGAGCAGTTGTCACTTTACCCCTTGCAACTTCTACTTCCACGCCATTATCGTCTCTTGAACTTAGATATAAATCTTTATCAGTGACGTTGCCTATCAAGGCTGATTTTATACGATACCTCCCTTGCGGAAGATTTAGTTGATAATTCTTTTTTCTGAGCAACGGGAATTGCGTCCACATATCCGGATAGTCTATATTGACCAACTCTAAACCATAAGGTACTAGGTCAGAGAAAGGGATGTCTAATTCAGCCGTTCCCTCTAATGTGCCCATTTCTTTCGCACCCTCTTCCAAAATAAAGACATCACCTAAATTATTGGAAATAGAACTCTTTCCGCCAAATATTCCCCAGCTCATGAGTGAAAAACCATCATTATCTACATCAACAATTTCGTGGTCCATGCCTATTGTTCTGTTGACATACAATTCATCACCCAGAAAAATTTTCCATTCGTAAGTTGTAACATCTTGATCTCTATTCACAGCGTGATGAATTCCATTTAAATTTTCATTACGCACATCCTTGTCCCAACCATATTTACTAAACATCAAATTCAAGGAGTTTTCACTTAATGCATAAAAAGCCACACCCGACCCTTTTAATTCGTGTTTTACATCTAGAAAAAGCCAATGAGCATCTTGCCCGAATAGCTTATCGTCTTTTTCAGAATACAATATGTGTTGATCATCTTTAACTACAACAATTACATACAATGACTGCTCTTCTAAATTGTACCCTACCCGAAAGAATGCATTATAATCATCTTCATTTTCAGGGCTATTTCTTGAAATTTTATACTTACTGAAGTGACTTGGCCAGTCTTCATCATTGCCATCAATTACTAAATTGGATACAGGTAAGGCAATGGCCCTTTCTCCGTTATGAGCCAACAAATTAAATGGCAAAATAATAAGTGCAACACCCAGATTGAATAGTAAATTCAAAATTGTTTTTTCCATTTTTCTAAATTTAAACCAGATTACGTCAATTAATTCATTCTATACTAGCTGCTTCATTATGCACATAGAATAATACGCCAAGTAGATTTGGATCAAGGCCCTAAATAATCATTTCCTTTCTTAAACCTCCCAGATGTATTATTATCTCGTCAAGGAAAAAGTTCTTCATACATTAATGAATCGGTGGAATCAAGCTGGCGTAGCTTTGTTGTATAATATAGTACTACCAAGCAAGCTTTGTCTAATCTATTTAAGGAATTTATTTTGGGTTTTATTGTGCTATTCAAAAAAAATTAGTACATCGGCCCAGTGATATGGAGAGGATGTGAGAATAGAAATTCCGATGACGAAGGACTTATTGTTTTTTATTAATTACGGAATAGTCATATAACTGTGTCTATTGTTTACAATAGACTTTTGCTTCTTGCTTTCAAGAAGCGGCCCTTCTCTCGGAAGGAGGTCGTAGGCCGAATGGAGAGAGAAGGGCTTCGGATTTTCAATAGGGGATTCTTTGAGGATATTTCTTGAGTATGTCTCTTTGTATCTGCACCCATCCATACACCTTTCTTTTCCATGATTTCTTATTGAGCATTAGTGACAGATACAGCTGTTTTGTGAGAGCTGCCTGAAACACCCAAGTAGCCTTAGACTTTATTAGTTTTTGCATTGTTCTTTGTAGGGCCTCTACTGGATTAGCGGTGTATATCAACTTGCATATTCCTTCTGGAAAATCCATTTAGGCGATAAGTTCTTCCCAGTTATATTTCCATTGTTTGACTATGTAATCATATTTTTCTCCCCAGACTTTTTCAAAGGAGGCTAATGCTGACTGTGGCTCTTCTCGGCTTATCGCTGTGTATACCTTCCTATGACCTGTTGTTATTTTCTTTTTGTCTTTCTCATCAACATACTTAAGTGAATTACGTACCTGGTGAACTATACATTTTTGTACTATGGGCTGTGGGAAATTATCTGCTATTACTTCTGTAAAGCTTTGTAAATTATGTGTGCACATTTCTAGTACATCTTTAACGCCTCTGCTGGCGAAGTGTACTTTACTAAGTCAATTCCTACTCCATTAGGATCTTCAATAGCAAAGTGTCTGTCGCCCCATGGTTCATCTCTTATATCAAGTTTAATCTCTATATCCATGCCTTTGATTTTCTCATAGAGTGCATCGACGTCTTCTAATTCAATCGTAAGAAATAAGCCTTGGCCTTGAAAAGGAGGATGAAAAAATGGTTGCTGGGTAGGGTGATTCGGCAGCAGAAAACTTAGTTCGGCTTGCTTATTAGGAGTATGCATCAATAAGTAAAATTCATTCTCGAATGTTACACCGAAATCGAGAACTTCTGAATAAAATTTTTTACTCTCTGCTATTTTTTCTGTTAATATTCCTGCATTCAATTTCATAACAACAAGGTTTTTAATGATTATAATAATTACAATACAAATATGCAGGCATCAACGAAGTATCCATTGTAAAAAACGGACATAGATCATCTACTCTCTCCCAAAAGCTACAGAAGGAACGACACCATAAAGGCTCTTAAAATCTTTAATAAAATGCGCTTGATCATAATATCCGACATCATAAAAAAGCTTGTTTTGTCGCAAGCTTTGAGTTGAAGGTTTAGCCTTTAAGATATTCTGAAATCTAACCACCTTCCCAAAGGTCTTCGGCGTAGTCCCTAAATAATAATTAAAAACACGACGGAGTTGCCTAGCACTTAACCCCGTTCTGAGATCTTTCTCTACAGAAAACATGCCTTGACAATTAAAGATGGTTTCTAAGGCATCATAAAATCTATTATCTACATCTATAGATATACTTTCAACATATGATTCTAAATGCTGATTAATTCTTTCTACCCATTCTGAAAAAACTGTTATGGCCCTCAGCTCATCACTCAACACCCGATGGAATGAAGGCATCAAGGAATCTAATTCAAGATATCTATCTGTAAGTAAGGAAGCATCTATTCCGAACAATTGAGTAAACATAGATGGCAAAAACCGGATACCTACATAATGAAAAGATTTACTCAGTGGAAATTCTGTATACTTCTTGCAGAATCCCATAACGAACGTTTCTTGCTTGTTATCCATATCTAAGAATACATCAATACATCCATCTGCTACAACCCGGTATAAAAAATTACTTGACAACTCTCCTTCTGTTCTCAATGACCAATAACAATAAATCATGTTCTGAAGAGCTGGACTAGGCATAACCTCTCTATATGATACAGGACCACCAAGCATCCTTACAGTAGGTTGAATCGGTGTAAACAGAGATCTTATACTCGATAGTTTAGACATCAATAACGAAGTTACTTACTTAGTTTAAAAGTACATATCCAGCAGGACATTGATTAAAGATTATTAGTTACATCACGATTCACAATCACGGCTAATCAATTCAGCTGAATGAACCCGTACCCTATTTATACATTATTCAGAATCCACGCTTGCAGACACCCTTTAGGGTCAGGCAACGCAGAGCAATATCCTAACCGCAATAATTCAACAGCATCGTATTACAACAATCATCTTCGATCTTCAGCACGCCCTCACCCTCAATCCCTGCTATGTTAAAAAGCAAGTATTGAGGCAGATTTTTTTGTTTCAATTAATAAGTAGTCAGTTTAACTGCCTAGTTAAACAGCTATTCCTATGTGGTTTTCCACTTCCAATATTAGAAAAATCACTCAATGATTTTCTAATGTTGGTGTGTGGTAAACCGATAAAATATCTTTTCTGTGTTTAATAATTCAACCTGCTATATACAGTCACCCTTTATTTCAGGGGTGGAAGATCATTTCATTCTTAGAGAAGGCCGAAGTCTAAAGGTATCCTTTAAGCAACTAGGAAGGAATCAAAAATCGGTCACTTCATGTGAATATTTATACACAGAATTTATTTTTATTTAAATGGATCATATCTCACTTTATCTCTTAATACTGCGCGCATTATTAAAGCAAGTTTTTTCGCAATTTTTATAATTGATTTATTTGCTACCATATTTGCTGATCGATATGATTCATAAGCTGCTAACATTTTAGGTGAACTACGAATAGACATCCAAGCACTTAAAACTAAGGCTGTACGTACTCTTTTGTTTCCTCTTTTTGTAAGACTTCCAACTCTATGGTTTTCTCCACTACTATGTGTACCTGGAACCAAGCCGATATAAGATATATAGTTGTCGTCGTCTTTAAAACGATCAATATTTCCTAACTCTGTCAAAAACACCATAGCTGTTAATAAACCTACACCAGGTATGCTAAGTAACAAATCGAAATTATGCTTGTACCTTTCTGACTTAGAAAGGTCTCTCAAATCCTTCATGCAATGCGCTGCTAGATTTCTTTGTATGCAAAGGTGTTCAAGCATAAGAATTAAAGTTTTATTCTTGTTTTGCTTTGCAAATTGTTCGATTTCACTAATAAATACTCTAGACCAATAATTGTTTTTTTTACTACCAAAGTCAATGTCGATAAAAGCTAGATGAGATGTAATTCTATTTTTCAATTTTCGAATATCGCTTGCAATGCTATACCTGTATCTCACCAAACTTCGATCTTTTTCTTGTTGCTTAGTGGGTATGTATATACCTTTAATCATTCCAGACCTTAGAGAATTTGCAATTTTGCGACAATCAATTTTATCTGTTTTATTCCTTTTCTCCCAATCAGTTGTAGGGATGTCTGCAGGGTGAACAACAATAGTTTCAATTCCCAAAGTTGACAAAGATCTTTGAAGGCCAAAACCTGAAAATCCAGCTTCATAAGCACATTTGTATTCCATTCCTGGATATTCTCGTTTCAATAAAGAAGCAAGCTTAACTGCACTTGGAGGATCCATCCTAAATCTCTTTAATGTGGTGTTATTTGACATAAGTTGAACTTCCCAACTTTTCTTATGGACATCAATTCCTCCATAAATAGTTGTACCTTTATTTTCCATAGGTTTTAGATTTTAATTGTTTGTCAATATTTCAATATAAAAATCTGAAACCTATTTTAATT
The DNA here is from genome assembly GCA_938044055.1 of uncultured Saprospiraceae bacterium. Lineage (GTDB taxonomy): Bacteria > Bacteroidota > Bacteroidia > Chitinophagales > Saprospiraceae > JABDLO01. The sequence goes on along the minus strand of CALIQO010000047.1, from coordinate 743 downwards.
TAAACATACGGTCTAAAGGGAAGAGCCACGCTATAGTTTTTTAGTGCAAGAAAAAATCTCTGAAAATTAACCCAATACACAATCAAATCTAATCGAGGCCGCCGAATCACTTACGCTCCACATGCACACCTTCCAATACAGATAAAAAATGCTTCATTGAAGGATTCTTGTTTTCTGGATTCCATGTCGCAAGTAAAGTAGTACGATGAACGGATTTCTTCATTTCTATAAACTTGAGATCATAATCATAACCCTTCTTAAGGCTACTGGGCACTACTGAAACTCCGAAACCATTTTCTACCAAACTATAAATCGTAGAAGCATGTACCGTCTTGTGCGCAATGTCTGGATTAAAACCTGCATCATCAAATATTCTCATCATCTGTCGATAATAAGATTCACTATATGAAGGGTCAAACAGAATAAACTTTTCAGATTTTAATTGGCCTAAATCCTTAAACGACCTATTACTTATAGGATGGTCTTTCGGCAATACAATAGAGTAAGTATCGCTCTGCATTTCTTTTTTCTTTAAAGAGGATGGAAGTGAATCCATCCTTACCATGCCTATATCTAAAGCCCCATCCATAATCGCTTCCACCTGTCTCTGATTATCCCATTGTCTTAAATCGAAATGGATCTCTGGAAATTCCTTTCTTATCAATTTCAATATGGAAGGCAAGACCTCTTGCATCGCTGAACCCACATAACCTATTTTCAATTCGCCGGTGTTACCTGCGCTG
>CALIQO010000046.1 GCA_938044055.1 uncultured Saprospiraceae bacterium | reverse complement strand
GTTCTGCTGATACTGAACCAGATGTAACTGGACGTCCTGAGATTATAGGCTTCCCTTGCGATGCCATAGGAGTTGATTATGTTGACTATACATTCGAATCAGTGAGTGATGGATGTTTTAAGATTAAGCGTATCTGGACACTTACTAATCTGTGCAGTGACGAACACCAGTTCTGGACTTATGAACAAGAGATAAGAGTATTCAATGAGATAGCTCCTCGTATTTCTGGATGTGAGAACCTGAATATATGTGCTCATTTTTCTTGCGAAGAAACAGTGAGTTATACACTTATTGCTACAGATGATTGTACGCCAGTAGAATTATTATCATACATATATGAAATAGATGTAGATAGAGATGGAAGCATAGACATCACAGGTGAAGGAAATACATATACTGAAATCCTTCCGATAGGGGTACATGAGGTATTCTGGAAAGTATGGGATGGATGTGGTAATGTAAAAAGATGTGATCAGAGAATTACGGTAGAAGATTGTAAGCCCCCAGTTCCTTATTGTCTCAATGAAGTAAGAACATCAGTAGGAGCGGGTAGAGGTTCTACCATATGGGCGTCGGATTTCGACAGAGGCAGTTATGATGATTGTAGCATGCCTATAGAATTGTCATTGTCTCTACTCAATAGAGATTCTACAAGTATGTATGTATCATGTGAGGATCTTGGTGACGAGATGACAATTACCATCCCGGTCAGATTGTACGTCTGGGATACAGAAAATAATAGGAATTTCTGCCAGACTCAACTTGTCGTTACAAGAACTACGGATAATTGTGATGAAGTACCGATGACATCTATAATAGGAGAAGTAAGAGATGCAGGCGATGAAATGATACGAGGGATAGATGTGAAGCTCTATGACGATAGTAATGAAGTAATGGATGAGATGAACAGTGTTGATGGAAACTATGCATTCGATCGGATACCTGCTTATGAAAATTATAAGATTCATATGCATAAGGATGACGAACATAAGCGAGGAGTATCTACCCTTGATGTTGTACTTATCCATCGCCATATCCTTGGGATAGAACCCTTTGTCGATGTAAGGCAGATGATAGCAGGTGATGTAAATGATTCACATTCTATCACGGCAGTAGATATCCTAGAACTGAGAAGACTTATTCTTGGGAAAGACGATCAATTGAGGAGAAGTCATGCATGGAGATTTATTCCTATGGCGGCTGAAATAGAAATGCAAGATGTCTATGAAGTAGAATTAGATGTTTATAATTTCTTATCGGATTACGATCCTATGGAGCAAGATTTTCTCGGTATAAAGATAGGAGATGTCAGCCATGCTGGATTCCGATCTACAAGAGCACATGTGGACACACGTAATACTGAAGTTGCGGAAATAGTAGTTTCTGATAATGATGGACAACGTATGTTTAGTCTTCCTGGAATATCAGAAATTGATGGATTCCAATTAAGTATTTCAATTCCTGGTATTGAAATAGAAGATGTTGAATGGGCAGGATTACAAGAATCTAATGTTCATATAGATAATGGAATAATGTCTATATCGTGGGACAAATATGATGCACAGGATGGAGAAGAATCATTGTTATTCTCTGTTCATAAAAATACATCTATGTACACTGTGAATATGAATAATACCTTGGTTGCAGAAGCATATCTTTCTGATAATACAATAATGCCTATTGAATTAATATTGAATGAATCAGAGGATAAGGTTTTCTGGATTCAATCTGTGAGTCCTAATCCGTTTTCTGATGGAACCGTATTGTCATATATGGGTTGTGATAAAGAAAGTCTCTCTATTGATATATATAACAATGTAGGAGAAGTAGTGGATAACATGCAGATTGAAAACCCAGGTAGAGAAGGAAAGATTTCTATTAAACGAAATGGACTTACATCTGGGTTGTACTTTATAAGAATCAAGGAATATCCGACGGTATCACAGAAAGTATTGATCGTGGATTAAAAATATTCACCACTATGTGGGGAATTAAATTATCTATCTCGCTTGCGCAAATGAATCGATTTTGCGCAAGCTTTTTATTTAGAAAAAAGAGAATCAAGCAATATAATAAAAGTGTTAATATAAAATTATTAAGTAAGCCTACATCACAAGTGGGTTAAGTCATTTATTTTCTTCTGAGTAAAATTGATTTTTAGAAAATTTGTAAATCCCGGTTTAATGTAAAAAATTACAAGCCTTCATCTATTGAAGGCTTTCCTGCTCCTGCAATAAAAAAGTACATGCCTAAAACTAGAAGTACGAAGGCGGGCATTATTTCCCTTATGCTATGTCCTTTAGGAAAATGATATGTAAAGAGTGCTACTGTAAAGTAAATAATAATGGGAATAGAAGCCCATCTTACTTTCCATCCAATAATTAAAAGTATATAGCATATAAGAACTGAATATGAACCCACATATGCAAATAAAATAGGTAAAGGAAAACCTAAATTCTGGAGTTGGCTGCTAAATGAAGTAACTACTGAAGGTAACCATACTTCCGCTTTAATGGCAGTTATTAAATAGAGTAAAAAAACCATTCT
>CALIQO010000045.1 GCA_938044055.1 uncultured Saprospiraceae bacterium | reverse complement strand
ATTTGGTTAGGGTTGAGGTAGTGCTATTATAGCATTGCCTCTTTTTTATTTAATGCCCATTATTTTTGTTAGTGTATGTTACTTTTTCGATTTTCACCGTCAGAATTGCGTAATGATCTTATAAAATAGTCTTTACATTGTTTATAAACCTTCTAAATCCAATAGTCTCTGGGGCGATTTCAGCGGAAACATCCGATGAAGAAGTAATCGCATTGTATCTGGAAAGTAACCATTCTGCATACTTTGACTTACTCTATGATCGCTACTCCAGAAAAGTATTTGCCAAGTGCATATCTCTCTTGAAAAGTCAGGAGCAGGCAGAAGATGCTACACAAGATATTTTTGTCAAGCTTCTCTTGAAGTTGGGTAATTTCTCAGGAAAATCTAAGTTTTCGACCTGGTTATATTCTATTACATACAATTACTGTATTGATTTAATCCGGAGGAAAAAGAAAAACCCAGCTGTTCTTGTAGAAGACATGACGGCAGCTAATGATACTGCAGAGGAAATCAGTGACAGCGAATTGCTTGAAACGAATGTGGCACGACTAAAGGTAGTTTTAGAACAGATACCTGTGGAAGATAAGTCTATTCTTATGATGAAATATCAAGATGACTTATCGATCAAGGATATATGTTCGGTCCTAAATAAATCAGAAAGCGCCATCAAGATGAAAATTAAGCGGGCGAAGGAAAAATTTATGAGGGTTCATAATGAGAAGTACAAAAGTGTTTAAAATGAGAAAGAACAATTTTAAAGAATTAGAGAAAGAGCGTATGGAAGAGGCAGGAAGTGCCTTACATAAGATTAAGAGTAACGTCAATTCTAATCTTGGTGTATTTCAGTTCATCGGTGAAATGATTGAATTGTTTTTGCCAAGGGTCTTACAGTTATTTACACAAGGAGATGAAAACGGAGAAAGATTTCCTAAAAATAAATATCCTAACAGACCAGAGTAAACCCCTTTTTTCTACCCCGAGAAAACAGTTGCCCTTATGCAGAATTTTGGAAATGTAATTATGGATTCACTTGTTAACATATTTAATCAATTCGTCTCTGGCGTCCCTGGACTCATAACGGCAATTGTGATATTCTTAATAGGGCTTTTCGTTGCGAAGTTCGCTCGAAAATTGATAAAAAAAGTTCTAGAGAAAATCCAGATCGATAGGTTAGGAGAAAAGCTTAATGAAATAGATATGGTCAATAAGGCCAATATGGAAATCAAGTTAAGTACGGTTTTCTCTAAAATCATTTATTATGTTGTCGTACTGTTTTTCGCAGTTGTTGCCACTGATATTTTAGGCATGCCGGCTGTGTCGAGTCTTGTAGGAGATATATTTAACTTCATTCCTAACTTGATCGTAGCGCTTATCGTTCTTATTCTAGGACTGTTGCTGGCAGAGTTGATAAAGAACATTGTACACACTGCATTAAAATCTCTAGGAGTTCCTTCTGCTAATCTAATCGCAACATTCCTTTTTTACTTTTTATTTATCAATGTGATCATCAGTGCACTGACCCAGGCTAAGATTAATACAGATTTTCTATCTCAGAACCTTACTTTACTTATAGGCGGAGGAGTATTAGCATTCGGAATCGGTTATGGAATGGCTTCTAAAAATAGTATTGCTAATTTTCTAGCGTCCTTCTATACCAAAGATAAAATCAAGATCGGAGATAGAATCACCTTAGGTGACACCACCGGAACCATTGAAGATATAGATAGATCTTCGCTTACAATTAACACCGGTAATAGTAGAGTAATTATGCCCCTCAGTAAAGCCACACTAAACGCCTTAGAAATACATAATTCATAAATATTTTTATTCTGAACAATAACACAACTATGAAAAATTCATTGCTGACATTATGTCTATTGGTATTCTGTATTGTGAGCGGAACCGCTCAGAGTGTAGAAGAATTTACAGCTGAAAAAGCAACACTTGCAGAGCAGATTGCAGCACTCGAGGGTCAGATAGGACCACTTCAAGCAAGAGTAGGAGAAATAGACAAGGAACTAGAAATCTTAGGAGGATGGAGTACCGGAACTTTCGGAACACTAGGTTTTAACCTTTCTTCATTCGATAACTGGGTGAAAGGTGCTAACCCTACTTCAACTTCATCTACAGTACTTGCAGCCTTCAGTGGATTCGCTAATAAGACAACTACTGGTTACTTCTGGAGAAATTCTGCTAACATCAACCTAGGATGGCAGAAATTAGATATAGAAGGATCAGAAGGAAGTGCAGATTTCGAAAAAATAGCAGATGTACTTAAAATCACATCTCTTTATGGTAAGAGGATCAACGATAAATTAGCTTTATCCGCACTAGGAGAATTCAACTCTGCATTACTAGAGAACTTCAATAATCCTGGTATCCTTGATTTAGGTGTAGGATTTACATGGACACCAATTGAGAATGCTGTTGTAGTAATTCACCCATTGAACTACCACTGGGTATTCGGAGACAATCCAGATTTCAGCAGTGCACTAGGTGCTAAAATTGTTGCGGATTATACAAGAACATTCGATGGAGGGATCACTTGGAGAACGAATCTTACAAGTTTCTTCCCATACTCAAGTCAAGATCCATCTCTATTCGAATACACATGGACCAATGGCCTTGCCTTCAGTGCTTGGAAAGGAATCGGTGTAGGAATTGAGTATGCCATCAGACGTGCCGATGTAGAAATTCTTGATACGACTCAGAATTATCTGATCGTCGGACTTTCATATGCCCTATAAATCATGCATATATATATTGTGCTTTAGATCGCCCTATTTAATAGCATAAAGAAGAGAGGCCCAATTTTTTTGGGTCTCTTTTTTTATTTATCCAATCTGTAATTTCCCATCTTTGCGCCTATGAGTAATCCAGAAAGATTTCTACAACTTGAAAAAGAGTTGAAACCGTATCGCAAGATGATGGCAGATGCTGCAGCCATTGTCAGAGAGAAGGATGTTTCAGAATTTCCTATATTCGTAGCCCATCAGCAAGAGATGGAAATCGGTATTGCCCTTACAGAAGGTAAGAATGATGGTAAATGGTCGATACATGCCAGCACTCTAGAAGAATTCGTGTCTAAGCAGATTATCTTTCCAGAAAAAATAGAAGAATTTAAAAGCAATTATAAAGATCCTGAAAAAACGATCTGTGTATTTGCCTTGAGCGAACTAGGCGCGCAATTCTTATTTCTTGCTAAACCTTAAAAATTAACTTCTCTAGATCTTATATTGTGAAAAACAATAAAAATAGATCTATTATGAAATGGTTATTCTTCTTTATCCTTCTACCCTTCTTGTCATCTGCTCAAGTTGATTTACATACATTAATCGACAAGCACGCTGACGAAGTAGAAGCTCAAGTAATAGAATGGAGAAGACACTTCCATCAGAATCCAGAGCTTTCTAATCGTGAGTTTAAAACTGCAGAGTACATTGCTAAACATCTAAAATCTCTAAACCTTAAAGTAGAAACAGGCGTAGCCCACACTGGAGTGATCGGGTTACTAGATACTGGAAGGCCTGGAAAAACCATTGCCCTAAGAGCAGATATTGATGCTCTACCCGTGAGAGAAAGAGTAGATATACCTTTCGCGTCAAAAGTAGAAACAGAATTCTTAGGCAAGAAAGTGGGCGTAATGCATGCTTGTGGTCACGATAGCCACATTGCCATTTTAATGGGAGCAGCGACAGTATTGACATCTCTAAAAGAAAATCTAAGTGGTAAAATAGTTTTCGTATTCCAGCCAGCAGAAGAAGGAGCTCCTCCTGGAGAAGAAGGAGGAGCAGAATTGATGGTTAAGGAAGGAGTCATTTCGAAATATGGCATAGATGTATTCTTCGGTCTTCACATAAGTGCAGGCCTGGATGTAGGAAAAGTATTGTATAAGCCTCTAGGGATTATGGCAGCTTCTGATCGTTTTGTAATTAAAGTAAAAGGGAAGCAGACGCATGGATCAAGGCCCTGGGCTGGAGTAGATCCGATTACAGTCTCCGCCCAGATCATTATGGGACTTCAGACCATCATATCGCGACAGACAGAATTGACAAAAGAGCCTGCTGTTATCAGTGTAGGAAAATTTACAAGTGGGGTACGAAGTAACATCATTCCTGAAGAAGCGGAAATGATAGGAACGATCCGGACACTGGACACATCCATGCAACGAATTATCCATGAAAAAATAAAGACCACTGCGACTTCAATTGCGGAAAGTGCTGGAGCGATAGCTGAAGTTGATATCCAAGTGGGATATCCGGTTACTTATAATGATCCTATTCTTACTGCAGAAGTATTGCCTATCATGGAAAAAGTAATAGGAGAAGAAAACATTATTGTAACGCGTCCTATAACCGGAGCTGAAGATTTTTCTTTTTTTGCGCGAGAGGTTCCTGGTTTCTTTTTCTTTCTAGGAGGTAAACCCCTTGATGTCCATACTCTTGATGCTGCTCCTCATCATACTCCAGATTTTTATCTAGATGAAAGTGGTTTTAAGCAAGGAGTCCGAGCGATGTGTAGATTGGCAGTTGATTACTCTTCCGCTCTAGGCAAATAAGGGAAATCTAATAGTTTGTGCCGATTTTCTATTGAAATAAGCTTGCAAGAATCGTTTCTGCCAAACCATCGAAAACGATTTCTAGCTATCCAACGATAGACTAGATTTCGAATCTTTCTAGGGACTAAAAGAAACATATATGGCAGGTTATGAGGAAATGGAAGAAATTGTGCTACCCTTAATCCCACATCTGATTGGTCATAAAGCTTGCCCATCCTAAGTAGGTATACTGAATCTTCTTCTGGTTTTAACAAAAGCGAACCCATCTTACTCTGTAGCGGAGCTATAACAACTCGATTGTAAGTATCATGCTTAAGCATATAAGTAATGTATCCATTACACAGCACACATGCCCCATCATAGACAAGAATATCATTGTGGTGGGACAATCGATATAGTTCTTTAAGTGTCATAAGTTATCCTTGTAGTAATTCCATAAGATCTGTGGTCTTACTTAAAGGATGAAGGCGGATGCTTAAGACATCACTATCAAGCGAAAGATCGGTGTGGTCAGAATAGAAGAAGTGCTTAAATCCCAATCGATCTGCTTCCTGGATGCGGCTTTCTAATCTCCTTACTGCTCGGATTTCTCCACTCAGGCCTACTTCTCCTGCAAAACAAGAATCAGAAGGAATAGAAATATCAAGATGAGAAGACATCAAGGCTGCAAGGATAGCAAGGTCCATTCCTGGATCTGAAGCTTTTATGCCTCCTACAATATTCAAGAATACATCGCTCAGCCCGATCGGAATCCTGCACCTCTTTTCTAATACGGCTAGCAACATGGACATCCTGCGTTGATCATATCCTGTGGCTGATCTCTGAGGACTGCTATACACGGTAGGTGAAACTAGGGCTTGTGTTTCTAACAATAGAGGTCGCTTACCTTCTAGAGAAGCACAGATGGCACTTCCCGATAATTGCTGGGGATGTTGTGATAAAAACAATTGTGACGGATTAGATACTGGTTCCATTCCTTCTTGCTGCATTTTATATATACCTATCTCTTCCGTAGAACCGAATCTGTTTTTTAATGACCTTAATATTCTATAGCTGTAATTCTGATCCCCTTCGAATTGTAATACGACATCTACCATATGTTCCAGAACCTTAGGTCCTGCGAGGTTTCCTTCCTTGGTTATATGCCCTACAATAAATATAGGAACATGCTTTTCTTTAGCATACTGTATTAATTTTTCAGTACAACCCCTAATCTGAGCTACTGATCCAGCCCCAGAACCTATCTCATTATGCAACATTGTCTGTATGGAATCAATGATGATCATCTCTGCCTGGGTGTCAACAGCCTGCGTAATAATGGCATCAATATCTGATTCTGCATATATAAAGCAAGATGTATTTTTAATACCGATCCTATCTGCCCTGATTTTAATCTGCTCAGCACTTTCCTCCCCACTTACATATAATATCTTCTGTTTACTATATAGAGACAATTGTAACAATAGAGTTGACTTACCTATTCCAGGTTGCCCTCCAACCAAGACTACAGAACCAGGGACAATTCCTCCTCCGAGAACTCGCTGTAACTCTTGATCATGGGTTTCTGTTCTGAGAACAACTGATCCTGTAATATCTCCAACTAGGATGGGACTTGTTTTATTCGGAGACTTGGCTCTTTTTACGGCCGTAGATTTTTTACTTACTACTTTCTCCTCATACGTATTCCATTCGTGGCAAGAATCGCATTTGCCTTGCCATTTCGGAGCGTTATGGCCGCAATTAGTGCATAAATAGACTGTTTTTGTATTTGTTAAGTTCACTTTTTATCTAATTGATTAATTTTTTCTTTACTTAGTGTAAGAAAATTCTAAAGATATGTGACTTTCCACATTTATGCCGTCTTAAAAGTGAATTTCGATAAAAACGAAATCATATTATAACGGCTCCAGATGTGGAGTTTAAATTTAGATTGTTTTCAATTGGTTTTTTGGGGTTATGCAGGGTGCTCCAGTCTCACTGGTGACGCCCTGCTTTCTTTTTATATCTACCCCATCCGATTGAAATTATATTTCATATCTTATCTTCCTACCTTATATCTCTATTATGTGCGGAAGATCCTCTCTCACCAAGACAGAAAAAGAATTAGAAGAACGTTTCCAGGCTTCTTTCTATAGCGATGAACTTACACGCTACAACCCACTTCCTAATTACAATGTTGCTCCTACTCATTTTCATCCAGTAATAACTAGTGATGAACAAGATAAGATACACCTATACAAGTGGGGTCTCATCCCGTTCTGGGCCAAAGACCCTAAAATAGGATACAAGATGATCAATGCCCGGATCGAAACAATAAAGGAGAAGTCCACTTATAAGCATGCTTTTAAAAGCCGCAGATGTATTGTTCCTATTGATGGATTCTATGAGTGGAAGCGAGAGGGAAATACTAAAATTCCTTACCGCATCAAGATGAAAGAACAAGAGATATTCTGTGTAGCTGGTATGTGGGAAAAATGGTCTTCCCCAGAAGGAGAAGAAATTCATACATTCACCATGATCACTCAACCACCTAATGAGATGATGGAAGAAATCCACAACCGTATGCCAGCTATTCTTTATCCTGAGCAGGAAAAATTATGGTTGGAATCAGATGTTCCTGTAGAAGATTTATACAATCTTATTACACCTCCGGATAGTGCAGATATGATCGCTTATGAAGTAAGCAGCAGAGTAGGTAATGTTAGGAACAATGACGCACAACTTATAGAACCTGCAGGTCATCAAGGTTCTTTATTCGATTGAGTAAGGTTACAGTTCTTTTCTCAACCTTGCTACAGGTATGTTCAACTGTTCCCGATACTTCGCTACAGTTCTTCTAGCAATATTGTAGCTTTTCTGTTGTAGCATATCTTTAAGCTTTTCATCGCTTAATGGTTTTTTCTTGTTTTCTCTAGCTATAATATCTGAAAGAATATTCTTGACTTCAAGTGTTGAAACTTCCGTTCCATCAGCAGTCTGAAGAGACTCTGAAAAGAAATCTTTTAATCGCTTTGTCCCGAATTCTGTCTGGACGAACTTACTATTAGCAACTCTAGATACAGTAGAGATATCGTGTCCTGTAACTTCCGCTATATCCTTGAGGATCATAGGTTTTAGTCTCCGTTGATCTCCTGTCAGAAAGAAGTCATACTGAAACTGCATAATAGAATACATCGTCCTATATAAAGTATCTTGTCTCTGCTTAATTGCATCGATAAACCACTTAGCAGAATCTATCTTCTGCTTGATAAACATGATGGCTTCTTTTTCTTTTTTAGTAGATCTACGTCCTTGGGTGTTGGCTTTATAGCCTTGTAACATCTCCATATAATGATCATTGATTCTAAGATCAGG
>CALIQO010000044.1 GCA_938044055.1 uncultured Saprospiraceae bacterium | reverse complement strand
ATGGATATATCATCCGGGATGGAAACCACTAGTTCATCTGGATTATCTAAATCAATCTGGAAGGTTTCATTGCAACCATATTGATCCGTAAGCATAATAGAATAAGAGCCTGAAGATAGATCAGGGACGAATCGTTCAGATTCCAATCCATTAATCTCAACTAAAAACCCACCATATCCTCCATCAATGGTGCGTATACTTATACTCCCATCCGTATATTGAAAACAAGAAGGATCCATATCTACGATTTCAGCAGTAATGGGAACATCTGGGAGAACATCTAAGGTCAGAGCAACAATACTGTCACAATTCAATGAAGAAATAAAAGTATCTATGTATACACCTGATTCTGTCAAGGAAGATTCACCAAAAATATATGGAATACCCTGACACGTGGAGTCCCTTACTTCAACCATCCGAGGAACAACTTGTATGGCCACAAGATCAGAAATAATTCGACACTTAGTGTTGAGTAGGTTGGCATCATTCGATGCAGAAAGGTATCGATATAAATAGTCTCCAGGCACGAATATATCGTGAACAAAAAAATCTTCACCCGGATTCCCAAGGTCCGACCAAGGTCCATTGTCTATACTTCGTTGCCATTGTATAGAAAAGTCATCAGTGCCTGTATCGGATAAAATAGCCGTAACGGTAATCGGATCACTTTCCTCACACAATCTTATGGTTTTATCAGTATCCACGGATATCTCAGCAGAAGGACCACAGGGACGAAAAGATATATTGTCAAGGGCTAGATCATTTCCTATTCCTCCAGGTGCATTATTCTGCAAGGTAAGTATGAGTGACGATTGTCCAGGTTCAGTAGAAAAAGTAAATCCATACTTTTCCCATTCTCCTGTTTTAGGAACATTACCAGTTGTATATAATATATCTCCATTAAGAAGAAAAGAAACATTGGGATCGGAATGATCTGTTGTTCCAGGAATAATCATATTAATGATGTCTGCAGAAAACTCATATAGTGTTCCACCACATAGATTCTCAACAGTATCTCTGTAAAATTCTCCTGGATCGAAACTCGCATTTACCACCATCATATATCCATCAGGATCATCGCTATTATCGGTAATCCCTAACCAAGTAGGATATGCTCCTTGCCATAAACCAGAATTATTGGTTATAAGGTAATCGCCATCAGCGGGTGGAGTCTGTACATTGTACCTATATCCTGTTGCTATTCCTGGATCTACTTGTAAGATATTATCAGACCCACAACCGAAATCACCATCTGTGAATATATTCTCGCCTAAATTACCCCCACATACTTGGGCAGTCAGACATGCAGACATCAGCACAAAAAATACTATTATACATCTTACCATGAAAAATTCTAGTCGTTATAAGTCTTGATTTACTAAAAATCGATCTTGCTACAACAAAATCATCTTTACCGTTAAGAGCGCATTAATTCTTACATTTACTATAGATGTATAACGATTAAGCAATACCATACCCTACGGTCTGATCTCACCTTTAGTCTTGGTTCTATTTTTTACATATTTTTCTAACCACTGATCTTGTTCCCATAACATGTGCATGATTGATTCTCTCGCACGATAACCATGGGATTCCTTAGGCAACATCACCAATCTTACAGTTGCTCCTAGCCCTTTAAGTGCATTAAAATATCGCTCGCTCTGCATAGGATAGGTGCCGCTGTTATTATCAGCTTCTCCATGGATCAAAAGCAAGGGTGTCTTCATTTTATCCGCATGCATAAATGGGGACATATCGTAATACACTTCTGGCGCTTCCCAATAATTTCTTTCTTCGGATTGAAATCCAAATGGGGTTAAAGTTCTATTGTATGCTCCACTGCGTGCAATACCTGCTGCGAAAAGATTCGAATGAGAAAGAAGGTTAGCAGTCATAAATGCTCCATAACTATGTCCACCTACAGCAACTTTATCACGATCTATATATCCCATATCATCAACAGCATCGATGGCGGCTTTGGCATTAGAAACCAACTGACTTCTGAAGTCATCATTGGGTTGCTCGTCCCCTTCTCCGACAATGGGAAAAGCCGCACCATCTAGAACAACATACCCGCGATTGACCCAGTATATAGCAGAACCATAGTATGGATAGGTAAATGAGTTGCTGTTAGCAGTAGTCTGACTGGCACTAGACTTATCTTTATACTCACGAGGATATGCCCACATGATCATAGGCATTTTCTCTTTACTTTCTTTATCATATCCTACAGGGAGGTATAAGGTAGCTGATAATTCAAGTCCATCTTCACGGGTATATGTCACCACTTCCTTATGCACATTCTGAATACTGCTGAAAGGATTTCCAAACTGGGTTACAGGAGATAAATCACCTGTCATTATATTCCTTTTATAATAGTTAGGAAATTCACTTGCTGACTCTAGACGGGTCAGAACAATCCCTTTTCTAATATCAATTGCGGAAGATAGATCCTCGAGTCTCTCTGTTTCCTTAGAATGATAAATGCGCTCTGTAGTATTATCTGCAAGTGATAGTCTGTCGACAAATGGAAACTTACCTTTCTTACTGTATCCATCCCCTATTAAAAATAGGCTGCCACTATCTTCGACCAGCACTCTTCTTCCATAATCGTTCATCTCTGTTACAAAATCTCCAGGTTCACTGTATCTATCTTGGTAATTTCTTTCGCTTAAAAGAACAGGCTCTTTCATAGGATTAGAAGGATCTATGATGGTTGTTCTTTCCATTCTTGAATTCCACCAGTATTCATATCCGATGGCAAGATCATCTTTACACCAGGAAATTCCAGCATATCTCAACTTGGTTTTAGATATAAGCTTAGGTACTTCTGTAAAAGGTGCCGCTTGCTGATAAACAGCATCTCTAAACTCTACTTCGGCGGCAGGATCTCCACCATCAAGTGCTTCTGCCCAGTATAATGTAGCCGGCTTATCTGCTCTCCAACTAAAGTTTCGTGGACCTGTTATAACCGACATGAAACCTTTAGGTAAATCTTCTACTAGTGGTATGTCTATAAAATGCTTGACAAGCTCTCCACTTTTATTATACAAGTTGTAAGTAGTCGGGAATCTACGGTAAGGAACCAGATAAGAATAGGGTCTAGTCACTCGTCCTATCATAATGTAATTGCCATCTGGAGATTCACTTATTCTAGAATAAATTCCAGTCCCCATCCATTGGTTTGCATTTCCATTCAGGTCAACACTATACAATTGTGATTCAGCTAGTGCATCGAAATTCTGTTCGTCCGTAGGATTCTTCAAGAGGTCTTGATAGGTTCTGTTCTGTGCTTTCTTACCATCATTTACTGAAACCGTCGGTCCGCCTGGGATAGACGTTTTACTATCTAGCAAAGATTCCTTGCTTGAAGGCATCATTTTAACGAGAAGGCTTTGGTCTCCTTTCAGCCAGTAAAATGGAGAACCCATATTTGCGTTAAGCGAGGCACTTGTCAACTTCGTTGCAGATTGCTTCACTACATCTATCACCCACAGCTCTACACCCGCATCTGTGGTATTCGTCAGTGCGATTAATTCTTGATCTTCAGACCATGATGCGTATGCATACTTCCCCGATTCAGGAAGACCAGC
>CALIQO010000043.1 GCA_938044055.1 uncultured Saprospiraceae bacterium | reverse complement strand
GGCAACCGCATTCCTGTAGGAATAGGCAATGCCTTGATAGATGGGGCACTTACCATGGATATCAATGCAGAAGACCTTATAGACAAGAACAGTGGTGGAATGAATGGATGGGGTTTCAGTCTTGATGTTTTCAAGCTTACCATCGTCCAGAACACTTTTATAGGGGGTGGCATCTATGGCACAATCAATACGCCGGTTATCGGAGAGGATGATTACTTGTCCTACGAGGCCGTCATAGATAAGAATGAAGAAGAAAAATTTCAGTTCGTGGCACTGGCAAGTCCAGAAGGTACGAT
The DNA here is from genome assembly GCA_938044055.1 of uncultured Saprospiraceae bacterium. Taxonomy (GTDB): domain Bacteria; phylum Bacteroidota; class Bacteroidia; order Chitinophagales; family Saprospiraceae; genus JABDLO01. The sequence goes on along the minus strand of CALIQO010000043.1, from coordinate 2,587 downwards.
ATCGGTTCCGATCGCAATAGCAGAAGCCAGCCTCTGCCCCAACTCGTTTATCTCCTTTAAAATGGGAGGCGGAGAAGATGTACAACTTGAAACATTTATAAAAGGACAGATCAGCATAGATGTGGTAGAGAACTTACCATCAGCCATCAAGAATAGTCTGCCCGACGCTGTTCCTGATTTATCAGTAAGGCTGGCTGATTTCCAGTTCAACTTCAATACGAGCGATGGTTTCGTTACGGAAAACATGGTTAGCGATGGTACCCATTCATCCTTCGGTTTTGGTATAGATGTGCAAGACGGAACATGTGGAGAGGTATTTACAGGACCGGCATGGGAGGAAGATTTCGAAGGATACGATTACGACATAGATGACATCAACGAGATGCTTGCCAATGGGTATACACCCGAGGATCTCCCAGATTCTGGAGAACAAGAAACCATGGGTGGATTTCCAGTCAGTATAGACAATATAGGATTCGGAGCCAGTGGTGAAGTCGCGCAGATATCTATGCGGCTAAACATTGGTCTTAATAGTGGAGAATCGGCACTTGGCGGATTCGCTGATCTAAATTTCGATAGTAGAATAGGTGAGAACAATGGAAAGAAAAATTTCGCTATTGAAGGTGTGAGTTTGGGTTGTCTAGGGATTAATATGGACTTTGAATTTATGCACTTAGATGGCAGTGTATGCATCATCAATGAGCCCGATGGTTCTAATGGTTTTACTGGAGAACTCAATGTTAAAATCATGGAAGTCTTAGAAATAGAACTCTTAGCTGGTTTCGGCAATAAAGGAAATGAATTGCTAGGAGCATTCGGAACAGAAAACCACTACGGATGGTGGTACATAGACGGCATGTTTAGGTCCAGTGTAGGGATCCAAGCAGGGCCGATAACCATCAATGGATTCGGCGGTGGTATATACTGGAACACAGCGGCACCGACGCTCAGTCCACAGATTCTAGATGACATGTATACGCTAGATGCTGACAAGGTTGCTCCTACCGACTATGACCCTTATCCTGCTTGGGATCAGAAAGCGGTCCGATTGCGGGCAAGCTTAAGTTTAATCCGACCACAGATTATGATCCTAGATCCAGAGATCAGTGCGGAGTGGTCATCAGATGGTTTGAACAGATTAAATTTCGGTGGAGACTTCTGGTTGCTTAATACCAGTTATGATAATAGAGACAATGGCATGTTATCTGGTACTTCTACAACTACGATAGAATTCGCTGATATCGGTGGAGAAACCAAAGTAGCTGTTTTAGGTGAGAATAAAATATTTGCCAATATCATAGCTGGACTGCTTTATGGAGCCGGTACCGATGCAGAGACAGGTAGGGATAAATTATTAATCAGTTCATCCTTTGCCATAGCTTCAGAAGATATGATCCCAGAAGATCCAGCGGGAGGAATAGACCACAGCGACGATGATGATACCTTCTGGTATTTCAATGCTGGTAATCCATACAAGGGTGAGATGGGAGGAATCATATTTGATTTACCAGGATTCAACATGGATAAATCAGAAGATGAAGACAAGCAGAAACTAGGTATAGATGTGTCTATAGGTGCTATGGCTTACTTGATGACAGGGCAGAATGTACCGACAGAATTGCCACCGATTCCAGATGAAATACTAGAAATATCAACCAGCACAGGTTCCAGCAACGGAAGTTTTGCAGGTGGAGGATTGGATAGCAAGGCGACTCGATCATCTCCGGTAGCAACTACAGGGTCAGGTTTCGTATTTGGTGCCCATGTATTTGCGTCAGCGGAAGTCAACGTAATATTTTATGCATCACTCGCCATATATGCTGGGATTGATCTTCTATGGGTCCGCGATGAAGACAGGTTGTGTTTTTTATCTTCAGGAGAGATGTACAAGATCCAGGAGTCAATGGATGGTACGGCCTAGGAAGGGCTTATGCTGGTCTGTCCGGTAAAGTGGGTATAAAAGGAAAATTCTTCGGTAAGGAGTTCGATGTAAAAATTCTGGAGCTTACCGCGATGATGATGCTTGAAGGCGGTGGACCAGATCCGATGTGGCTGGACGGAAGAGCAGAATTATCCTACTCCATTCTAGGAGGTGCTATCAAGGGCAATGCTAGGATGAATATCGAAGTAGGTGATAAGTGTGTTCCTCCGAGGACGAGCCCATTTGGCTTTCCGATCATAGCAGACTATTACCCTAATGAAACGGATAATGAAGACATAAGTAATTTCGTAAAACCTGTTGTAAACTTTACGGTGAATATCAATGAAAACATCTACATCCCTGGAGAAGAAGATGAAGTGCACCGATTCCGTGTAGTCTTTAACGAAAATAACTTTACAATTAATGCTAAGAATCAAGGTGCACAAGGAACAGATGGAGGTCGAGATTCTAGATATGATATGCTGTCTGAAGATGGAAAAACAGCCACATATGTTGTAGCGAATGGTCTTTATGGAAAAGAAGGAGTTGCTAAAAAGTGGTTGATGAACCTAACCATTTCTGCAGAAGAATTTAACAATGAAAATTACAAGTGGGAAACCGTAAATGTATACAAAGATGGCAAATATGGAAAGTGGGAAGAGTCTC
>CALIQO010000042.1 GCA_938044055.1 uncultured Saprospiraceae bacterium | reverse complement strand
ACTCATATAGAGCATCATACATCTTTTAAATCCACTGAAGATATGAAACAGAGTCTTGAGTATGGTTTTGAGGCAGGCATGCTAGGGGCGTTCGATAGATTAGATGGGTACTTAATTCAATACTAGAGTCAGAAAAAACATATGCTTTCCTAGAATTACAATTTCATGATCTTCCGAGTTATAAAATCATTACTTTCACGAATCTGCACAAAGTATATTCCTGCAGGCAAATCAGATATATCCATCTTAAATTCCCCCTTGTCAAGATTAATTAACACCTGACCTTTATCATTGATCAGCCTTATATCATATATTTCTTGTGAACTTATCACAATATAATCTGATGCTGGATTAGGATATACATATAATTCTGAATTCATAATAAAACTAGAATTCGATGTCATTTTAAATCCATCAAAAACTCTAGCGTGCCCCGATCCATCGCCGTTTCCATCATTAAAGATTGCTCCTATAATAATATGAGAACCATCAGCAGAAAGAGAAATTGATGCGCCAGAAAAATCTCCTCTTTCTTCTCCTGCTATGTTTTCACCAAGTTGAACCCATGCTTCATCGGTTAATTCAAAAATTTTCACATGCCCAGAACTTGATCCATTGTCATCATTCGTGCTTGCACCAACAGACAATATCTTACCATTTGCGGACAACGAAATAGCTTGTCCAAAGCTATCTCCTGCAAAATCTCCTATTAATTCGTTTCCTATCTGATTCCAACTATTTTCTTCCCATATATATACGATAGCATGACCTGACTCCACACCATTACCATCATTCCATTGCCCTCCTATTGCCACAGTATTACCGTCTGTCGAAATAGAGATACTTGACCCAAATCTGTCATCAGGCATTTGTCCCAAAATATTAGAACCCTTTTTTATCCAATTTCCATTATTAAATTCGAATACCCTTGCATGTCCAGCATCTTGACCACTTTCATCATTTCCTGTAGACCCAATGGCAACAGTACGTCCATCACTTGAGATTGATACTCTACCAGATCTATCATCTTCTGCCTCTCCAACAATATCACTACCAAGTTGTACCCATTCCGAATTATCAAATTCATACATTCTCACAAATCCAGAAGCGTCATCATTTCCAGACCCAATGGCAATAACATTTCCATCATTTGATAAACTTATATATTCTCCAAAATAATCGAAAGAGGTATCTCCATATAAATTACTTCCTAATTGCATCCATTTCTCTCCATCCCATTCAAATAACTGGACTAGGCCTGAACTTGATGAACCACCTTCAGAACTTGCTATAGCCAACCTTAATCCGTCGCCAGATATAGAAACGGCATTCCCCATTCCTGTATCCATTCCACCTTCGAAACTTTTTCCTACTTGCACCCAATCTTCCATGGAGAGTTTAAAAACACGAACTTGGCCAGTACCAAAGCCATTATTAGAATTTTCTTCAGACCCAATTGCTATAATCTGACCATCATTTGATATAGAAACAGAGCTTCCACATTGGTCTTCTGGATTTTCACCATCAATATCACTCCCTACTTGAGTTTGTGAATTCAACCCAAAACTTAAAACAAAAAATAAAAAAACTAGAAATTGCTTTGTTGGCTTATTTACAAAATGCATAGTTGAAATTTTATATTATCAGAATCAAACACCTTCACTCTAGATTTTCAATATCTAACTTAAGAAAAAGTGGAGTTTCTTAATAACTTTAATTAAAAAAAGAAAACCGAACTCCTATTATGGAAGACATATATTGCCAGCAGATTATTCCGGGTATACTAAAAGTAGAAGTTATATTCGAAACAGAACAGGTATTGGCTTTTTACCATACACAACCTTACTGGGAGCATCATGCTGTCATCGTTCCTAAAACACACATTGAATCTCTTTCATCCTACTCTAACAATGATGCATTAAATCGAGATTTTTTTGAAGCAATAAAGGTGGTTACTAAATTGTTTGAAGAAAACTATGGTGGTTGCCGCATCTCTTCTAATGTAGGCGATTACCAGACCAGCAAGCACTTACACTGGTACGTCCATCATGGACAGAGGATAGTAGATAAGGATTAACCAGATGGTCTTAAAGGAATGGAAGTTCGCATAAAATTGAATTATTTGTTTTCTTTCGCAAACATTCAACTTGCTCTTAGATCACTATACCACCCAACTAAAGGTTTTTCCTTTAACATACAAATCACTAGTTAATCCCTTACTCTGATGGACCAGATGGTTCTCTTAACTGTTTTCTAAATTCAAGTGCAGGAACAATGTCTTGTCCATCAACTGTATAGAAATAAAGCCAAGATTCATTGTTTTTGTAGAATTCGATCTTGGCGAATCCTCGCTTCGACCTCGCGTACAAGGCATCACCGCCCTTCTGGATAAAATCTGTTTTCCCTCCTGCGCCACTCACTACATACTTAATCTTACCTTCTTCGAAGTATTGTAAACCATGTTCATGACCGGAAGCAAAAACACAGTTAAGATCATGCTTAATGGCTATGTCC
>CALIQO010000041.1 GCA_938044055.1 uncultured Saprospiraceae bacterium | reverse complement strand
CCAGAAGGAGTTGCTCCAGTGTGTTGGATTATTTCTTCTTTGTTATGCTGACCTATGCCGAGGCCATATCCATAATTTATTTCTGTTCCATTGTCAAGAGCCCCTTTCGTTTTCATAAGCTTAAACACTTCTGGAAATAAGTTTTCATTGCCTAGTGCTTGTATCCAAGTGATCATGTCATTGAGTGTACTGTAGACAGCGCTTGATCCTATTAATGCCATTCCATTGTTCTGGTTATAGGTGAAACTGGGTAATTGTCCATTGTATGCAGTCGCTCTTTTTTCAATAATGGCTGCTGGGTTGTCATTTACGAAAGTATGCGTCATATTCAGTGGTGTAAATATGTTCTTATGACTCCATTCTTTAAATGACATTCCCGAGATTCTCTCAACAACGAGTGCCAGTAATACATAGTTGCTGTTAGAATAATCATACTCACTTCCAGTCGGAAAATTTAATTCTTTCTGATTCTTAATGATCTGCATGGCTTCTACAGAAGTGAAGTTGTCTCCGGTGTACGCTATGGCAAATAGTTCGCCCACATCTCGAATACCACTTGTATGGTGTACGAGGTGCCTAACTTTTACATTGTCATCTAGATGAATTAATTCTGGCAGATATTTATTGACGGGATCTTCCGGACTTAGTTTGTTTTCAGTTATGAGTTTCGCAACTGCAAAACCTGTAAACTGCTTGGCAACAGAAGCAAGGTCAAATACCGAGTTCTCGTCTAATGGTATTCCATATTCTAGGTTGCCATAACCTTGTGCTTTTTTGTAGATTACTTTATTGTCTTTTATAATGGCAAGGCATACTCCAGGTTGCCAGGTATCAGAGGATTCTAAGCCAGTGAATAGATTGTCTAGTTGTAAATAATCTTGTGTGGTCCCTTCTGATTGAATGGCTATGCAGAAGGTTATGGAAAATAAGAAAGGTAATAATCTATGCATGGATGGTGGATCTTATGAATGAATTAATATTGTATTAATCAGGGATGAGATGCTGCCTGATTACAATAGGTTACAGAAACGGCTGATTTTATTAATTTAGATGGATAGAAACAGATTGAGAAGAAGTATAAGGAATGATTCTCTGCCATGAACAATCATTCTTAGGCGATAATAGTGGTTATAATTCTTAAAGACTCAGCAGCGTAGAATATAAAGGTAGGGCAAAGGCCTACACGCATTATTCTTATGGGAGAAATAGACTTTGATATACCTTATGGCTAGGTTATCTCAATTCAGTGTATCAAGGAGTGCTTGGATTTGCTTGACATAATAATCGTCAGGTCCTCTAGATTTTGCCATTTTCATTGCCTTCTTCGCCGATTTAATGGCATCGGCTTTTTCATTATTAGCGAGTAGTATTTCAGCTTGTAATTGATATATCCAAAAATCCGGTGTTCCTTCTGGTTCGTTTCTCAGATCAATTGATTTCTGTATAAAAACTTTGGCTTTCTCTAAGTCCTTGTCGTTGTTAAGATAATATTTCGCCGCCATATAGTAGTCACCAGAATGGCTATTTACAAGGTTTTCTACCTTACCCATAATTTCAGTTTCCGTTGTGAAATTAATGGGTACAGCTATATAGGAACGTTCCCATAGAATACTTAATTCAGCTTTATTTTCGGTTATGTTTTCTAAGTTTATGGTTAAGTTCTGGAAAGTGTGATTTAACTCGACGACAGGGACTTTTATAACAGCCTTTGCCTTGTCTTCAGAGAAATCTTCTGGCACGCCGTATCCGTTATCATAAGGGTAGAAATAAACTGTCCATTCCGCTTTGTCTGGTCTTGTGAAAAGCGTATACGTATCTGCACTTAATGTAGAGTCACCTATCCTTACTTCTTTGCTGAAAGAAACTTGTGTATTACGATTGGCACCTGTCCTCCATATCTCTCCATGTTTTTCAAGCCCTCCAAAAATTTCTCTTCCCCTCATCAGTGGTCGACAATATTCTATGGTTACTTCTGTAAATCCTACATTCTGGACAATCTTTTGTTTCTGGCTGAGTGGGGGAGTCCTGATCTGTGCACATAGTGGAAGAGATAACAAGATGATTATTGGGAGAAGGAATAGATGCTTCATAATTGTGGTGGTGTTCAGAAAAAATAAAATACGATTTATCGATGTGGCAAGATAGCGAATGAAAAGAAGGTAATGTTTTAAAATAATCTTAAACAAGGCATGTTCCGTATATACAGGTAAAGTGTTCTGTTCTAAGATCCACTGAATTGGTGATTATTGGTTTTGAAGAATTTCTAACTTCCATTTGGCGTAAAGCATATTCAAGACTATTTCCATTTAAATAACGAGTCTACTTGATGGTCCACGATAATTTCATCATTATCTTAATTGAATTTTCATCAGTGATAATTTCATAGGTGAAACCACGATAATTCATTAACATAAACTTTATTTTCGTCGACTGCTATACCAGGTTTTGAAATTCTAAACCCAGAATGTTGAAGTCAGCAGTATATGAATCAATCAGGAATTGAGGGTGCTTAAGTTCCTATGTTTCTTGTGTGAGATCTCTTATATCCTACCTATTTATAAGCTTTTCGCCCTTGTTTTAACTAAAATTCACCCCATTGACAACATTTCCTCTACCTATCCTTTTAGTCCATATTTTACTTTGCACTTGATTTTGGAAGCAATAGA
>CALIQO010000040.1 GCA_938044055.1 uncultured Saprospiraceae bacterium | reverse complement strand
CGGATATAAGAGTCAAGGACTAACCCTTTTGTAAAAACTAATAAAAATGAAAAAATTCTTCTTAATAGGTATCCTGAGTATGTTTTTAATTCCTACTTCAGATGCTTCACTGCGTATCATATGTCCTGAGAATATTGACCTTGGTTGTAATCCTAAAAAGATACCAAAACCAAAACCCAACAAGGTCAAGTATTTCACAGATTGCAGAAAAGCCGAAGTTACACACGTAGGAGACTTGGAATTAAAAGATGGATGTAAAAGATCAATCAGAAGAAAATACCTCGTAAAAGATGCGTGTGGAAATGTCCAGGAATGCGTACAATTAATAGAATGGATAGAAGACATGGAACCTCCAGTTTCAGAATTATGCGGCAAGACCATTGATCTAGGATGCAATGCTGTCATTACAGGTAATCTTCCGCCACCAGAATCTCTTATTGTAGAAGATGATTGTGGTCGAGTTGAAGTAATATTGATTAAGGAGATCAGGAAAAAAAGGAAGTGTAGAGTTACCCTCACGCGTGAATATAAGTTAGTGGATGCATGTGGTAACAAAACAAGATGTACAGTCAAGTATACATGGATAGAAGATACTGATAAACCTGTTATATCCTGTAATGACTTAGATTTAGGATGTAATCCTGGACAGATTCCTGAACCAGATATTTCTACAGTTGATGCTACTGACAACTGTTGTCTAGATGAAGTGAATTTCTTATTCAGTTCAGACATTGTAGTATTTGGTTGTAATTATAGTTTGCTTCGTTACTACGAGGCCGTTGATTGTTGCGGAAACAGAGACACTTGTATTCAGAGTGTAACCTGGATGGAAGACAATGAACCTCCTGTTATAAAATCCTGCCCACCTAACATTGACCTAGGATGTAATCCTGATCCAACTGATATATTAATTGATCCGAGTGCTGTTAATATTCTTGCAGAAGATAATTGCAGTGAGGTAGAAATAAAATTTATAGGTTCCGAGTTGAATGAAGGATCCTGTATAGTAGAAAGAATTGATTCCTGGGAAGTGTCAGATAGATGTGGGAATTCGACCATTTGCTCGCGAGCGATAACCTATACTAGAGATGATGAAGGCCCCATAATTGTCTTCTGCCCGGATGATCAATTTCTAGGTTGCGCCGGGCCCAATGGTATACAACTTCCAGAGCCAGATTTAGATGACCTATGGTATATAGAAACATGTGGAAATGCAACTGTCTCATATCAAGATGGATTAGATGTAGTAGTGACAGGGTGTACTGCAAGAACTGTCAGAGCTTATTATGTAGAAGATGATTGTGGCAATGTCTCCATATGCGAGCAAGAATTCACTTGGTTGATCGATACAGGTCCATTTGAAATTACTTGTCCTCAAGGGATAAACTATGGCTGTGTAAGGGCAGACCCTGATATCCCTCCAGTTGATGAATCCGCAATTGAGGAGCAAGTAGGTTGTGGGATCGAAGATATCCAGATATATGTACAGAATATCGATTTAGACAATTGTCAGCATGTATTCAGAAGATGGGTGTTGGTTACAGACCGTTGTGGAAATTCTGCAGCTTGTTATTCTGATTATACATGGACATTGGTCGATAGAGATTATGAGGATATTCCGTTTCCTGATGATGAATATATAATATGTGGAAGTCTTCCAGAAGTACCTACTTATGATAATGGGTCTAGTTGCGGAGTAGGTGTTCCTATGCTGGTAGAAGTATTACAAGATGGAAATTGTGTAACTCAGAATTGCACACAATGGAGGTTTTGGGAGAAGGTAGATTGTTCTGGGAATACGATCGGCCATGTCCAAGTAATAGAACTTAACTGTCAGATAACTTCTAGATCTGATGGAAGAAAGATTGTGGGATCAAGATCGATAGAAAATGATCAGTTACCCCTTGAACTGACAGTATTTCCCAATCCTGTATCAGAACGTGTCAACATAAGAATGCTATCGGATGAAGACGTAGAAATCAGCGTATACGACCGAAGCGGAAAGCTGTTGAAAACATTAAAAAGGAATCCCTATCAGGGATTGATTGATGTCTCTATTGACATTCATAATTGGACACCAGATCTTTATATTATAAAAGCATTGTCTGGAAAGAATGTCTTAACAGATAAGTTTATTAAGATCCGATAATCTCAGTATGATAAGAGTGGGGGAAGGCGATTAAACACTTTCCCCCATCTCATCAAGCATTATAACTATTAATCAGCTTTTTTCCTTAAGGCAGTTACTTAGGAAGTACGACGGAATCAATAACATGAATTACTCCATTAGAACCACGTAGATCTGTTGATGTTACGATAGACTTATTTCCATTCTCATCGGTCAGAATCACTTTGTCGTTTTTTAAGGATGCGGTTAGTTTTCCTCCGCTTACAGTTTCGACAGTTAACTTTCCACCACCTTTCATAATACCATTTATCACATCTTTTGCTTCGAATTTTCCAGCCAGTACGTGATAAGTTAGAATTTTTACCAATTGATCTTTATTCTCTGGTTTTAATAAAGTCTCAACAGTGCCATCTGGAAGTTTATTGAAAGCATCATTAGTAGGAGCAAAGACTGTGAATGGTCCCTCTGATTTCAATGTTTCTACCAATCCTGCAGCTTTTACGGCAGCTACTAAGGTAGTATGGTCTTTAGAACTGATGGCTATATCTACAATATCGCCTGTTTCATGATGACTTACCTGCACGACATGAGATTTTTTACTATTTCCACATTGTGCTAGAAGCTGAGATCCGATAAATAGAGTTGCGATAAATAAACAAATTAAATTTTTCATTATAAGGATAATTGCTTGGTGATAAAATATATTTACAACTTTACATACCGGATAAAAATGGGTTTGGATTTTTTCGATGGTAATTTTTTTAAAAAAAACATTATTGGAGAAGTAGTGTTACAACTATTACAACTCTTTCAGATTGGACCAAAACGAATATATTTCCATTTTAAAATCAGACGATCATACCTCGTATGGGAAAGTGTATGATGCATACAGTGGAGCCCTCTATGGAGTGATACTAAGAATGGTAAGAGATGAAAGTGTGGCTTCTGAATTACTTCAAGATGCTTTTTTAAAAATATGGATCAATAGAGAAAGATATGACCCTGGTAAAGGAAGGCTTTACACATGGATGAATAGAATAGCAAAAAATCTTGCTCTTAATTATTTAGACTCTAAGGCTTTTAAAAACCAGAGTAAGATCCAAGAAATAGATAAATCGGTATTTACTGTTGTAGAACCTAGAGGTTTATTGGTTGACACCTTAGATATGAAAAGTAAGTTGATGCTTTTGAAGGACAAGCATAGAAATGTTTTAGATCTAGCATATTTTCAGGGATATACACAACAAGAAATTTCTGACGAATTATCTATGCCGCTCGGCTCTGTAAAGTCTTGTATAAAAATTGCAATAAGAGATCTGCGAAAAATTTATTTCGAAAAGATAGAAGTGTATTCTAAGGCTACAATATCATTCCTCATTACAATCTTTTTCATGTGACCAAGAAAGAAATCATAGAAAGTGGTGTTCTAGAGCAGTATGTCCTTGGTTTACTAGAAAATGATGAAGAAGCTCAAGTTCTTTCTTGGTTAGAGAAATACCCAGATCTGAGAGATCACTTAATAGGTATTGAGACACTGATGGAGCAGATAGCCCTCGATGAATCAATAGAGCCTCCACCTGAAGCCAGACAGAATGTATTAGATAGAGTGGAAGCAGAAATGAATTCTAGAAAACCAGAGAAGGGGAGCAATAGTTTTTTACAATCCTTAGGATGGATAGCAGCGGGCATATGCTTGCTAGCTGCAGGGATGCTATGGAGCAGTAATAAAAATGTTATTTCAGAACTTGAAACCCTTAAATCGGACAAAGCCATCTTAGAAAAATCTTGTGCTGAAGAAAGAAAAGCTTCCGACGAGAACAGAAGGTTACTTGACCTCTATGAAAGCGAAGTATTTACCACTGTAGCCCTAGAAGGGACAGAAAATTATAGCAACAGTCGTGCAGTTGTATTTTGGAATAATCAAGATAGAGTTGCTTATCTTAATTGTGTCCGATTTCCTAAACCGCCTGATGGTCATATATATCAGATCTGGGTAGATGTAGATGGGGAGATGTTATCAACAGGTACATTTTCGGGAGAAGGTGGATTAATTGAGCTCAGACATTATGATCGCATAACTTCGTTAAACATAACCATCGAGAAAGGTCAGGGCAGCGATCATCCAGATGTTTCTAATCTTATTATGAATACCCAGGTTTAGTAACCTATTCTATCCGTACTTACCCTGATTGCTTTATTCCCTTATTAAGGGTAGTCCATGATTTTGTTAACATATTCCATTAATTGCCTGATGGTATAAGGGTTTTACCTTACTTTTAGTGTCTCCCTTACAGATAATAGTCACATATATCTTGCTTATCCCAAAACTTCAATTATGCGGCCTGGCTATTCGCTTAAAATTTTAATGCTATTATGTATTTCATTGCTAGTTCATAGCACATGGATTTCTGCGCAATTAAATGCCGATTTTTCAGCTAACAATACTTCAGCCTGTGGCAATCTTCAAGTAAATTTTTCAGATCAATCTACTGGAGGGACTATATCAAAGTGGGAATGGGATATGGGAGGTACATTTTCTGCGAAACAAAATCCAGGAGCCATATTTGCGGAAGCGGGATCCTTTACTGTATGCCTCACCATAACAGACAACGATGGAAATACAGATACAGAATGTAAGGAGAATTATATCAATGTATACGACTTACCAATCGCAGATTTCAGCGTCAGCAAAATGGAAGGCTGCTCTCCTACACAAGTTACTTTTTCTGATCTTTCTACGACCGATAATGAATCTATAGATCGATGGATATGGGATATAGGAGGTACTGCTAATGTCATAGATACTAAAAAGGGTGACGAAATAATTATGACTACTTATGAAGTAGCAGGAAGATATAGTATGAGCCTTACGGTCACCGATAATCGTGGATGTTCTCATACAGTTCAGAAAACAGACCTTGTAACAGTATATGAAGGAACGAACCTTGATATACAACCGGTATTTCTATCTAATTGTGATTTTCCATGGGAAGTGCGTTTCGATAACCTGTCTCCTGATAATGATGTGCGGTATCAATGGGATTTCGGGAATGGAGAATCGTTTATAGGAGCATTCCCTCCTACGATAGAGTATGATTCCCCAGGTGAGTATGATGTAACACTGATTACAAGTAGTGGTAGTTGTCAGGATACAATAATATTTGAGAATTTCGTAAATACAGATCGCAACAATGAATATGAAATTGTAGCCAGCACGAGCTGTAATGGAAGAGAGATTTCTTTTAATGATATTTCTCCTGTTTTTGCAGATAGCATTTTATGGGATTTCGGAGATGGTAATTTTAGTAAAGAAATCATGGCTACGCATGTTTTCAGCAACGAAGGCTGTTACCCTGTAATACTATATAGATATATAGATGGATGTACAGATGTTGTTGATCAAGGTTGTGTCCAGATTGAGGAACAACCCATAGTTGATTTTACTGTTGATAGAACGTTTTCATGCGAACTACCGATTGACGTCAATCTTGTAGCTACTAGTTCATCGTCTGGTAGTTATGAATGGGTTTTTACAGGTAATGGGAGAAATGATTCATTGATGGGGCAGAATGTAAGCCTTATTCTAGATGCTTACGGAGC
>CALIQO010000039.1 GCA_938044055.1 uncultured Saprospiraceae bacterium | reverse complement strand
ATCACTTTAAAAATAGATGTAGAAGACATAGAACTTGATGTAGATACAATTATCCCACTGGGTCTTATAATCAATGAACTGGTGACCAATTCTTTAAAATATGCATTTACCGAAAATGAAACGGGTCAATTAGGTATCGCCTTAAGAGAATACAATGATGTACTAAAACTTACGGTGTCTGACGATGGCAAAGGGTTCGATTCACTAGACAGTTCTTCATCCTTCGGTAACAAATTGATAAAAATTCTTACCAAACAGCTCAATGGAGAAATCAGTGTAGACGGTTCAGATGGAACTACTATTGAAATCAATATAAATGATTACAAAAGAACAGCATAACTATGGTAAAGGCAAAAAACAAAACCTGTGAAAATGAAAACAGTGTGTCAACATTTGTCTCTTTAATAGCAAACCCTAAAAGGAAAGCTGATTCAATCCGACTTCTAAGGATTTTCGAAGAGATCCTTCCAGATAAGCCTAAGATGTGGGGAAGCTCCATAATAGGTTATGGAAAGTACCATTATATATATGAAAGTGGTAGAGAAGGTGATTTAATGAAGGTTGGCTTTTCTCCACGTAAGCAGAGTATGACACTTTATATCATGCCCGGTTTTAAAAGATATGAAGAGCTTATGCAGAAACTGGGTAAGTTTAAAGTAGGAAAATCTTGCCTATACATTAATAAACTAGAAGAGATCGATGAACATATACTTAAAGAATTGATTATACAATCATATAATTATATGACACAAAAATACGGTTAGTCTATCGACTCAACATTTCAAGAATAAGTACTTAAAACCAATAACTTAAAACCTATGTACGTAAATAGAAATCTCTCTTTAAGTTTAATTTTAAAATTTGCTTGGAAACCTATCTTATTTTTTCTTGTATACGGATATGGAGTATTAGCCCTTTATCATTATTTCGAGCATCAAGGAACAACCATCTCTATTCCATTCTTACCTCTAAGTACCATAGGTATAGCAGTATCCTTCTATGTAGGGTTCAAGAATAATCAAGCTTATGATCGATTCTGGGAGGGACGGAAAATATGGGGTGGTATTGTAAATTATAGTAGGACGTGGGGCAACCAAGTGCTTACTTTTGTTTCTGATCAACATGCAGATAACGATGTAGATAAAAAAGAAATCGAACAGATACATAAACGGTTAATATACACACATATAGGATGGCTAAATTCTCTGCGTCTGCAATTAAGAAAGCCCACAAGTTTCAGTCCTCAATATCGCAAAAAACTTTCTAAGAAAGCAACCAAAATGCTTTATAAAGGAGCACCTATCCAAAAAGACTGGGAGAAAGAAGTGTTGCCTTTTTTATCTATGAAATGTAATGCCATAACCCGTGAAAGAGCTAACCCCGCAACACAGATTATAAAAACACAGGGCCAGGAACTGAGAGTGTTATGCCAGAGGAAGCTTATCGATGATTTCAGGATTATATCCATGATGGAAACCCTAGAAGAATTCTACAATCTTCAGGGGAAATGTGAGCGTATTAAGAACACCCCTTTTCCTAGACAGTTCGCTTATTTTTCTAGTGTATTTACTTGGATATTTATCCTTATTCTGCCATTCGGACTTGTAGGGGAGTTCGCGACTATGGGTCATGATTTCATCTGGTTAACCTTGCCTTTCTATGTGCTTATATCATGGATATTCTATACGATGGAAGCGGTGGGAGATAACAGTGAAGATCCATTCGAGAATTTTGTCAACGATGTTCCGATGACAGCTTTATGCAGAACCATAGAAATCGACTTAAGAGATATGCTCGATGAAGATGATCTACCTCCTAAAATCCAGAGTGAAAATGGAATATTGATGTAAAGAAAAATGGGTATGTCTTAGTTTAAGACATACCCATTTTTTTTCTTAACTAGAAACGCTAGTTACCTCCAATCAATATTTTAGAAGTTTTGTTTTTCCATTTTAATATATATAAACCAGCTGATAAGTCAGGTAGATTGATCTGATGTATAGCGCCATTGCTTGTTAACTGGAATGATTGACGTTGTCCTGTAAGTGAAAATATACTTACTTGGGATTTATCAATTTCACCTCCATTTAAAACGAAAAATCTTGATCCCGTTATCGGGTTAGGAGAAATGATTATGTCTTCTTGGTCTTGCTCTATATACAATGAAATGATATCACTATATGATTCGTTTCCTTCATAATCCATTTGCTTTAAGCGGAAGAAATTAACTCCTGAAGGGATATTACCTAAGATGGTTGTATAGTCTTGTCTATATGCAGAGTTGCCATTGCCTTCTATCATCTGAAGGCTCATAAAATCATCAACACCTTCTGTTCCATGCTGTATCTGAAATCCTTCATTATTTATCTCACTAAGGGTTGTCCAGTTGACTTCAACTTGACCATCTCCTAAGTTTCTTGCTTCGAAATCAACCAACTCTACGGGTAATACAGATGCTGATGTAAAGAAGAACTGGTCTAGTATTCCTATGGCTCTATTATCTGCGCTTTCTGCAGAATCATCGTACATTATGGTAAAACTTTCTATAACATCACTTCCGAAACTTACTTGTACAGTACCGTCATCATCTCCGAGTGAGTTGTCTACACTACCAAGAGCTGTATTAGTAGACATCATCTCAAATGTAGGGTTTTCTGTCTTATATGAAAGTGTAGGCATAACATCTGTATCTGCATATACCATAACAGAATCTCTATGACCATTTTCTCCATCTTGAAAATCAATGTCTGATATATCGAAAGATACATTGGTTACTGGCTTGGTAAAAGTGACTGTTGCTTTTATTGTAGATTGCCCTGTAATCTCAGGTGTAAAACACAATGCAAGATCATGTGTGTTGTTTCCGAAAGCATTTAAAGAACCTGGTCCATCTTCTCGAGGAGCAAGACCTTCACATCCCCATTCTCCAGCGAACATAGGTTCAATCTTAATGGTAACATCAATATCCTGTCCATTAAGCGTAAAGTTATAGGTGTTTTCAGTAGATTGATTAGGCCAGTCATAGACACTGAAGTCTAGATGTCCCACCTGACTGTGCATAGATAGTGCACATAATAATAGCATGGTTGTAGTTATAATTCTCATTCTCGCGTCAATTAATAAAAAGTAAAGTAATAGCACACCTATTGCAGATGTACATTAACGGTTGGTAAAAACTCATTAGGTTAATAAGCTAGAACAAAAATATTGCCATTTAATAGAAAAATCAAACATATTAAGATAAAATGTAATATTTTAACATTTGAAAATCATGTATATACTTAGAAATAGCGTGTATAATAGCTAAAATTCCGAAAATTGGGTTTTGCTTTCAATAGGGAGAAAAATATTGTAATTTTGTCCCAAGGTTAAGAACGTAATGCCGATCATGAAGGTCCACACTGATATAAAGGGTTTACCCGATTTTAAAGATGCCGTAATAACTATAGGGTCTTATGACGGTGTACATAGAGGACATAAGAAAATTCTTAAAAGGATAAGAGACTTATCTGTTGAAACAGGAGGTGAAAGTATTTTAATCACCTTCCACCCTCAT
>CALIQO010000038.1 GCA_938044055.1 uncultured Saprospiraceae bacterium | reverse complement strand
AAAAACACTTCTGGGTTAATCATTGACATCCGAGGAAATGGAGGAGGGAGTAGAAAACCATTGAATCAATGGCTACCCTATTTTATACAATCCCCCAAGGTTGTCAATGCTGCTGCTGCAAGAATCAATGCGGCAGATCTACCGATGCCAGATGAAGGATATCTCGATGCCAGGTACGCTTACCCCCTAACTATTTCAGAGGATGTGCTAGCTGACGAAGTAGGAGCAGAAAGGGCTAAGATTTTTTATTCGGCTGTAGAAGAATTCAACCGAGATTTTACACCTTCCATCATTCCTGATCCTTCACGATTTTCAGAAATGCATTACATGGTTGTGTACCCACACCACATGGTGCAAGATGTCTACTCGGATGTTTATTACTATGATAAACCGGTTATATTATTAGTAGATGAAGGGTGCTTTAGTGCCTCTGATATTTTTGCCGCTGGATTTAAAGAAGGAGACAATATGCAACTAATCGGAAATACAACAGGAGGTGGCAGCGGGTACGCTGACAGTGTAGACCTACCCTATTCTGGAATATCAGTAAGGCTTTCTTCCATGATTTCTTTTCAGCCAGATGGCAATCTATACGATGGTCGTGGGGTACAACCTGACGTTCTGATTGTACCGAGTGTACTAGAAAAAGAAGATGTCGTTCTAGAAGCGGCCATTGCCGAACTTACGAAAAACAGGTGACAGTTAATGCAGGCTTTCCCAGCCACCAGAAGTACAGACTCGCAACTTCTGTAAAGTTTTGTCGAAGTATATCTTGCCCTGTTCAACCTGCGTTGTGCAAGTCGGCGCTGTAGTCATCGGAGTCAACTGAAACAGGGACTGTATGTGCATACTACCATAGACACTTACAGAAGACAAGGGTGCGAAAAAAATAGAAGGTACATCTATTCTTGTCACAACAATATCCGACATAGAAGTAGAAGAATTAATATAAGATGAATTAATCAATAGTCTACCTGCGTTATCGATATTAAGGCTCTGTGTATTCAATGCTTCTGTGTAAGAAAATTTTTCATATCCTGAGAAAGACCCGAATGCTGGATTGAGGTTTCCGTCCGGCTGAAACAAGCCGAGTCCCACCTCTGTAGAAGATAGGCTGCCTCCTCTGAATATAAAAGCAATGTTATCTCCTCCGACCAGAACAGACATCTGTGTATTAACAGGTGTAAAAGCATTGATACCTGTGATGGCATAACCAGAAGCTCCATAGGCAGGATCAACCGCACCAGTACTGGCGTCTAACTTTATAGAAACAGGTGTAAAAAAAGAGCCCGTATTCGCATTGCCGACAAGTATAATTCCACTGCTTACTTCATGGATATCAAGACATGAAACTCCAGAAGCAGCGGTAAACTGTGCCAGTCCGCCACTCCCAAATGAAGTAACAAAATTTCCATTGTTATCGTGCTTTGTAAGTTTGGCGATGGTTCCTGAATTGTCGTTGTAAAGGAAGTAATATTCCGTCCCAGAAATCAAGACATCTCTCCCCCATCCATTGTTTAATTTTACAGACCCTCCCGTTCCGAAGCTGGCGTCGATGGCTCCTGTAGAAAGAAATCTTGCAATGACAGCCTGTGTTCCTTCTGCACCTACAGCCATAAGATTTCCTGCCCCATCTAGGGCCAACCTGTATATGGTAAATGAAGTAGTCACTGCAGAATAGGAAGCATCTACGGTTCCATCAGCGTTGTATCTACGTATCGTACTTCCGGGTATAGAAGTTCGAGAAGCTGTATATACTTTATCTGTGGATGAAATGGCTATTGCCCTAGCTTGATCTACTCCCGTAGTATTGATGGTGGTAAACAATCCATCTGGATTTCCGTTCTGGTCTAGTCGGATGACTTCTGTTTCTATACCTGATCGTTGTGTATAGCTTATGACTTTATCATCAGACTGAACGCCACAATCCCATACGAAGTGGCTGGTTGATTTACTTAAGCCAGCTTCTGCCCACCCGTCTCCATCATAGGTTAGGTCTAGAGATTGAGCACTGATCTGGGTAAAAAAAAGAGAAAACAAAAAAAAGCATAAGATGCGCATAGATAGTTGAGTTTACGTTCTATGGGCAAACATAATTTTTCTCACCGCAACTTATTTAATTTTCGGAGTATCGGTAAAACTGGTTGGACCATCGGTCGCAGACAGAATAAATTAAGGAGAAGAACATTACACTCAGTGGTGGACAAGCAGATTTATCGCGCATATAATTTTCCACGCAATGCATCTATGTCTTCTTGATAGATCGCATAAAATTCTTCTACATAGGGTCTGAAATTTCTAGACCCTTTATTGTACCAAGATTGTGATTCTGCGAGTGCCTCTTTAGCTTGCTCCGTGCGATTCATCATGTATAGATTTTCTGCATAGTGATACCACATATCGGCAGAATTGTCATTGTGTTCTAGACCTTCTTGGTATATTTTATCTGCTGCTTCATGCGCTTGGTTCTTGAAGTGGGCTATGGCAAGCATCTGGTAATTCATAAGTTCCGTATAGGCAGCGCCGGTTTCATCTTTTTCTTTCTGTAGGTTTTTTTCTAAAAGATCAATAGCCACTTCCGTACGTCCCAATTGTAGGTGACATATCCCTTTCATATAATCTACAGAAGTGGCTTGTGGATAATCTACGAACCCAGGTGTGAAGGCATCGAACCGTTCTAGTTCTTCCAGCGCCATCTCATAATCTCTATAGAAGTACAACCAGCAATATCCCTT
>CALIQO010000037.1 GCA_938044055.1 uncultured Saprospiraceae bacterium | reverse complement strand
ACTGGGCTTGAGTGGTATCATCTCAACCCAACCAATTCAGTAGCTATGGGGATTAAGAAAAGAAATAAAGTCAGTGCAACATTTAGTATGTCTTCTCTTACAGACATTATCTTTTTATTGCTGATATTTTTCATGTTAACCTCTTCCTTGGTTACCCCAAATGCCTTGAAGCTACAATTGCCAGGAAAGAGTACGCCTAGTTCTAGTTCTAAGAAAAAGCCTAACATCATTAAAATAGAAACGAATGGAACCTTCTATTATAATTCTAATAGGATGAGTAGGAGTGGCCTCAAAAAGTCAATGACTACCCTTAAGAAAAGAAACCCTAAAGCTTCTGTTGTTGTTCAGTCATCGTCGAAGACTTCTATCGATTATGTAGTTACGGTAATGGACATATTGGCGCAATTAAAACTTGCGGCTGTAATGGATGAAATAGATTGATTTCTGTCAGCTTAAAGGTCTGATGAATTTCACTTACCTGCATAATGCCCAATATTCATTAATAAATCGAGTTATATAATATATACTACGACGATAAGTTGCAGTGTAGATTGAAACGCAAGGCAATAAAAAATTCCAAGAAAGGTTTCAATGTAGAATTTCAAAAAAAGAAAAATTACATCAGGGTCACTACAAGAAGGATATGTCTCAAGAATTATTACTAGAAGGAGAAAAAAAGAACAGCCGCGTTGCAGGATTTCTCTCCATTATTCTACATCTCTTGTTGCTGTTGCTGTTCCTTCCTTATTTCTTTACTACGAAACAAATTGATCCAGGGCAGAGAGGTATTTTCGTTCAATTCGGAGTGATAGATGCCGGAGATATAGAAGACTTAACCGCAGCAGATTTAGGAGAAGACAAGGCGACAGAAGAACAAGCAGATACAGAATCAGAAGAGAATAAGCCACCACCAGAAGAAGCCAGCGCATCTGTCGATGTAGAAGAGCAAAAACCTGATAGACCAGAAGAAAATGTAGAAGTTGTGACTCGAGATCCTCAGAGTGACATAGTCATCGACGATAAGAAAGAAAAAGAATCTGCAGCGGTTAAGAAGCAGCGCGAAGCAGCAGAAAAGCAAGCTGCTGAGGAAGCACAGAAGAGGGCGGAAGAAGAAGCAGAAAAAAAGAAATTCGAAGAGCAGAAAAACAAATTCGGAAAATTGCTTTCTGGAGGTACAGGTAGTGGCACCAACCGTGGTGATGAAGGTGACGCAAGTGACAATCCAGATAAGAGTGCCCTCGATGATATCGCTAAGGGCAGCGGAAAGATCGGAGGGGGATTGACGAATCGAGGTGTAATCTCAGAACCTACCATTTCAGATAATTCTCAGAAGACAGGAACCGTTGTCA
Source organism: uncultured Saprospiraceae bacterium (assembly GCA_938044055.1). Taxonomy (GTDB): domain Bacteria; phylum Bacteroidota; class Bacteroidia; order Chitinophagales; family Saprospiraceae; genus JABDLO01. The sequence goes on along the minus strand of CALIQO010000037.1, from coordinate 1,560 downwards.
TAAAGATCTGTGTCGATGCTGCCGGTAAGGTCATCTCTGCTAAATTTACCCAGCGTGGATCCAATACCACAGACTCCGACCTTATCAAGGTCGCCACTGCAGGTGCGTACAAGTATAAATTTTCTCCTGCCGATGTCACCGAGCAGTGCGGCACACTGAGGGTTAATTTTTTAGTGCAGTAGGAGATACTCATATTATTGTTCTGTAATTTCCTCAATATTCTACGGAAGCTATTCCGCCATAAATCCTCTAAATTCAGAATACTGTTTAGTTGATTTATTTTATTAATTTAAAGGGTACTTAGGAGTTGTGTAGACTGAATCGTAGAATAGTTGTTTTTTCATTAGATATCCAGGAAGGATGAGGGTTAATGTAATTACAGTCTTTTTGTGCTTAATTTCGAGTTGTCTGATGGGACAAGAATTATTGGGGTTAAGCTTAGATTCACTTTCTTTTAATATTGATAGAATTGACCTAAATAATTGTAGTGCGATTAATATTGAAAAGATAGAATTTGATTATTCCAGTTATTGTCAATGCCAAAATAACCTGGACAATACCCACGCTTTTTTTAGAAATTTTGTGAAAACCTCTGGAGAGTTTGATTATATCTTTTCATTCCATAAAGACATTTTGTTCTTTAAAGATGGAAAGCTCGTAAAGGAGTTTAATACGAAAACAATATTTGGCAATTATGCAACCATATTCGATTTTGAGTGGATGAAGGAAGAAAATTCAATAATAGTATATGGAATATACTCCTTTAAAGTTAGACTACCAGACTTTGAAGTAGTAGAGATTTATTCAGACATTCAACTTCCTTTTTTCCAAAACCCAAGACCTGCATCTTATGAATACCATGAATGCGATTATTATTTTATTGGGTTTTCTCCATTTCCTCCAAGAAGATCTGATTTTGTTTTGAGAAGTGACTATTTAAATTTTAGTAAGCCACAATTTTTATATGAATTGCCTGCTGATCAATGTTCACTGTATACTAAACAATTGGTTCAATGGCCACAAAATTGTTATAAGTCCAACCTTGTCACTTACGAGCCTGATTGCGGATGGAAAGACATAAACTTGATAGACAGTACCCGCCATTTTCTCTGTGATACCATTCAATATTACAGCGATGTATTTTTTTACTACAACGAAAACGACCCCTTTGCTGAAGCACAAGGGGTCTGCAATCCCATCCTCGATCTCGTCAACGACGGATGCATCTGGGCCAATGATATAGATGCATCCGTTGTTTTAGATTGTGCGTATGGAAAAAGCTTCGTCTATGATGAACCCGTGCGATTTTACGCGCAGAAGGATATAGATTCTCTGACCATAGAGATACGAGGGTCAATCTCCTATACGCTGGATATGCCAGAAAGCGAGGGCTTTGCTTTTTCGGAAAGAGCAACGGGCTATGTCCTCAAGAACAATGGCTTCAACAATGTATCCATTGCCTTGATGCTGAGAAGTATGACCATAGAACGCTTACAGGGTACTACAGCAATGGATCCGGCTTTAGAGTTGATATTTACACCCTATGCTGATGGATTAGTG
>CALIQO010000036.1 GCA_938044055.1 uncultured Saprospiraceae bacterium | reverse complement strand
CATGCTCAGAACTATCAGAGTCGGGGCTTCCAGAGTGCAACCGCACCTACACTGTTAATAGGAATAGGAACAGAGACAGATATTCATTCACTAGAAGTTAATTGGCCGAGTGGAAAATCTCAAACTCTAAATAACATATCCATAGATTCCACCATAGTATTAAAAGAATCTGAAGCAGCATCATCTTCACGAGATTCGAGGCAAACGGTTTCTACTTTGGTTCGAAAAGCGAAATTTTCTCCTGAAAATTCACCTCGCCATGTAGAAAACATACAGAATGATTTCGATTCAGAAATACTATTGACACATATGGTTTCTACAGAAGGACCAGAGGTGCTTCCAGGTGACCTAAATGGAGATGGAAAGCAAGATTTCATATTGTTGGGCGCACAAGGAACAACCGATCAAGTATGGATACAAGAGGATGGTGGTTCATATACACAATTAGAGAATCCAGGTTTCGAAGTAGATCGAGAAAAAGAAAGTACGGCGGGTCATCTTATCGATCTAAATAAAGATGGACACTTAGATTTAATACTCGGTACAGGAGGCAATAACACTACTAAGAACTTCCAGTATTATCTTGCTCGAACTTACCTCAATGATGGAAGCGGAAGATTTTCTAAGACAATTATCAATGGAATGAATGTAATAGGAAATCTATCTTGTATAGAAGAAATCAATTGGGATGGAAATAGAGCGCTATTCTTCGGAGGACGTATGGTACCAGGAAATTATGGACTGTCTCCTCGCAACTACTTGATGTTAGATACGGGTAATGCGTGGAAAGACATAACATCTAAAGAAACAGGACAGACCGGAATGGTTACTGATGCGCAAGCTATAGACCTTGACAACGATGGGGACGAAGATCTTGCCGTTGTGGGAGAATGGGAAGCTATACGTATATACGAAAACAGAGGCAATGCCTTCTGGCTTAAAGGAACAATTCCTGGATCATCCGGTTTATGGCAATCCCTACAATCAGGAGACTTCAATGGAGATGGACTACCAGATCTATGTGCTGGAAACTGGGGAAACAATTCACAGTTAGTAGCTCAACCTGAACGACCACTCAACATGCTTGTCGGTGATCTCGATGCCAATAAAAAGTCAGAATTTATAATAGAGTGGTACGCACAGGAGGATGATACACCTTCCTTATTTGCTTCTAAGCGCAACATAACTTCTCAGCTTCCATCCATCAGAAAAAAAGTGCTCAAGAATGAAGAATATGCAAGAGCAAGTCTTACCGACCTGATTGATGAAAACATTATAGCTGCTAACTCACGTAAAAAAGTAGAAACTACTTCATCTGGAATTTACATTAATAATGGTGATTTTACATTTAAGCATATACCGTTGCCCTTCGAAGGCCAAGCTTCTCCTATATTCGCAAGTTTGCCGGTTGATTTAAACAACGATGGAAATATGGACCTTATTACCGGAGGGAACTTGTACGCAGTAAAACCAGACATCGGTAGGCTGGACTCTTCTACAGGAGAAATATTCTTAGGAGATGGAAAAGGAGGTTTTACTCACGTTCCTTATTTAGAATCAGGATTATTGAGCAAAGGAGAAATAAGAGATATAAAAATCATCAATGATAAAACAATACTTATTGCTAAGAACAATGCCGAAATGGATATCTATGAACTTAACAAATAAGCATCACCTTCTGTTTACAATATGTATTTTATGGCTATTAGGATCCTGTAACAAAGATTCTAAGCAATTTAATTTATTGTCTGCAGAAGAGTCAGGAATAACCTTCAATAATATTATTACGGAGAATGATTCTATGAATATTCTTGATTACGAGTATCTATATAATGGAGGTGGTGTCGGTATAGGAGATTTCAATAACGATGGATGGGAAGACATCTACTTTACTGGAAACATGGTCGGGAATCAGCTTTATCTTAATGATGGAGGTCTTAAATTTAGAGACATAACTGAAGTATCTCAATCTTCAATCGACGATAAGTGGAGTTCTGGAATTGCCATATTAGATATTAATGGAGATGGTTGGGACGACATCTATGTATGTCACAACACTTTAGAAGATTCTACACTTCGAGAAAACACCCTTCTTATCAACCAAGGTCTCAATGCCGATGGGATACCTACATTTGCCGATAAGGCAGAAGCATATGGGCTGAATGACAACTCATATTCTGTCAATAGTGCTTTCTTCGATTATGATAATGATGGCGATCTAGATGTCATGGTTATTATCAACGAGATGCAAGAAACAAGATTCCCGAGTAAGTATCACCAGAAAAAAAAGAAACGTAAATCGAGTTACCAACGAATTGATAAACTTTTCAGAAACGATTATGACACTGAAAAAGGCCATCCTGTTTACACCGATGTATCCGATGAAGCTGGCATATCCATAGCGGGGTTTAGTCTGGGAATTAACATCACAGACATCAATCAAGATGGGTGGAAAGACATCTACATAACCAATGACTTTTTATCTAATGATATCCTGTACATCAATCAGAAAAACGGAACATTCTCTGATGAAGCAAAAACATATTTCAAGCATACATCTTTTTCTGCCATGGGCAATGATGTAGTTGACATCAATAACGATGGACTTTCTGACATCATAGCATTAGATATGCTTCCTGAAAACAACTATCGTCAGAAAAAGCTGCTGGGTCCTAATAATTACAACAGCTACCTGTCTAACGATCGCTATGGTTATATGTACCAATTCGTAAGAAATACACTTCAGCTTAACAATGGTATGGGTCCAGAAGGAGATCCTCTGGCATTTTCCGACATCTCTCTTAAAGCAGGCTTATCTGCTACTGACTGGAGCTGGACTCCACTGGTTGCAGACTTTAACAACGATCTATACCGAGATATCATTATTACCAATGGCTTCCCGAAAGATGTAACTGACATGGACTTTATAGAATATAAGGCGAGTAATTTCACGTATGCGCCTAAATCTATGATGATCTCTAAAATCCCTTCAATCAAGGCTAAAAACTGTGCTTATGTCAATAATGGTGACCTTACATTTACCGATTGTACAGATAACTGGGGACTAGAAGAAAAGACATTTAGCAACGGAGCCGCATATGCGGATTTCGACAAGGATGGTGATCTAGATATTATAATCAACAACATCGATAACGTTGCATTCTTATACGAGAACCAAGCATCATCTGAACCTAATAGTAAACACTTTATCCAGTGTAAGCTCACAGAAGGAGGCTCTACAACTGCGGCTATAGGTGCTTCCATACGCATTCAATTAAAAGATCAAGTATTGAGTTACGAATACACACCTTATAGAGGATACTTATCTAGTTATTCACCATGGATACACTTCGGATTAGATACACTTACGGTGATTCCTGAAATTACTGTGACCTGGAAGGATGGCACACAGAACAAGTGGACCGATGTTGCGGTGGATCAACAATTAGAACTAAGCAAAGAGTCTTCTAGTGTTAAAGCAGTAAATAATGCGCTCAATCCTTCCCTTGTAAGCATGGATGCAGCGTTCAAGCATATGCATACAGAAATTGACTACATAGATTATAACATACAACCGCTCCTCCCTTTCAAGTTTTCTCAAGATGGCCCTAGTCTATCTGTAGGAGATGTCAATGGAGATTCGATAGAAGACATCTATGTTTCGGGAGCTGCTTTCTTTCGTGGATATTTCCTGATGGGTCAAGAAGATGGAAGTTATGATGTGGATACTTTCTACAACACACCTGTTAATATGGAAGAGCTTGCAAGTTTATTATTCGATGCGGATGGTGATGGTGACAACGATTTAATAATATGTGGAGGAAGTTATGAATATGCTGTAGGTGATTCATTATTGAAAAATAGATTCTTCGAAAATGAAAGTGGACGGTTCATATACAGAGAAAATGCCTTACCCGGGGATGCAGAATCAACTTCTTGTATCAAGGGTGCAGACTATGATCAAGATGGAGACTTAGATCTATTTATTGGTACTCGAGTAGCACAAGATTCATTCCCCCTTCCGATGGCAAGCTACATCTTAGAAAACACATCAAGTAACGGTGGCATCCGTTTCCAAGATGTGACTTCAGAGATTGCACCAGAACTACTAAAAGCAGGAATGGTAACAGATGCCCTATGGTCAGATGTAAATATGGATGGAAAAGTAGACCTTATAGTTACTTCTTTGTTTTCTCCTGTGCAGGTTTATCACAACGATGGGGATAGGCTTTCAAGACAACCACTCGGTGACATAGAAAACTACAATGGCTTCTGGAACAGCGTGAGTGGTGGAGACTTAGATGGAGATGGTGACATAGATTATGTGCTCGGAAATAGAGGAGAAAATCTTTTCCATCAGATTAACGATGAAAGACCTTACAAGGTATATGTCAAAGATTTCGACAACAATGGATCCATCGACGCCTTACCTTTTACTTATTTTAAAGATACCCTCGGAGAATTCATAGAATACCCATTTATGTCGCGATTGGATTTCGCTAAAGAAATCAATTCTATCCGTAAAAAATATCCTTCCTATGAAAAGTACGCAGTAGCCGATGTCCATACATTAATAACGGACACAACCATGCAGAAAACAGATGTCTATGAAGTCAATTATACTTCAAGTGCCATTCTATGGAATGAAGATGGAAAATGGCGGATGGAAAGACTTCCTACCACAGCCCAATTGAGTCCTACCTATGGCACAATAATTACAGACATCAATCAAGATGGAAATAAAGATATCGTCCTTGTAGGCAATGATTATGGAAATGAGATATTCTATGGCCGCTTAGATGCAGGCAATGGTAGTGTATTGATAAATCAAGGAAATTCTGAATTCACACCTATGCCTACTAATCAATCTGGTTTTTATGTACCAGGAGATGCTAAGGCTCTGGTGAAATCAACATCTAAGAACAATCATGCCCTAGTAAGCAGTGAAAACAGATCATACCTGCGCAAGCACGATATCAACACTAGAGTAAGAATCATCCGACCAGAACTGGATGACGCTTATCTATCTTATGAAATAGATGGTTCGGTACATGTTGAAGAAATATATTATGGGTCAAGTTTCCTAAGCCAATCTTCTCGCAGAATAGCTATACCGATAGATGCGATCAAGGTGACCTTGAAAAAATTCAATGGAGAGGAACGAGTATTGTCAGAGAACAAGAACACAGATAGCTGATGAATAAATCTATCTGGGTAAATAGCTGCGCCGTTCTTCTCTTAATAGGTTATATGGTAAGCTGCGCTTCCAACTTATCGGAAGAAAAATCAGTTATGACATATTGTGGTGG
>CALIQO010000035.1 GCA_938044055.1 uncultured Saprospiraceae bacterium | reverse complement strand
CAATTAACCCGTATGAAATATCTGAGAAAAGGAATTCTCCAATATTGTTAGTTTGAGCAATGAGCGTATCGCCTGTACTTTCTCTAATAGCATTCACTGTTACTCCACTTAGAGGAAATTGTCCCTCTTCTGTAATGACCCGTCCCGATATGCTACCATTAGGACTTACATAGCCAGTGCTTGTATAACTAGCTCTTACAGTATCACTCTCTAATAACCTTAGTTCGTAAATTATTGAGTCCCCATAAAGTGGATATTCGTCTACATGATTGATTGCGGTTTTTGATTTAAAAGCATAAAGACTTCCATTTCGAAATAGTCTATATTCATCGATTTGAGATGCTACCGTATTTTGCCAGTCAAGCAGTACTCTTTCATTTTCATTGATACTCGCTAATAAGTTTATATCAATCGTGCTTCCATCTCCTATGGTGTAATTCCAAGTTTGTCCTGTAATGCTGGATACCATTTCTAACGTATAGGTATAGGTGACACCACTCTCTAGACTTGTAATACTATTAACGTTAAATACGTCCGTAAATGAAATGAGCGAATCTCTTCCTATGCCTTCACTTAGGGTAGCGATAAGCACAGTATCTCTAAATAATTTATAACTCGTAGTAAGATCGCTTCTATTGTTCCAAGAAATATAAATCTCATCTAATCTATCATTAGAGACAAAAAAGTCACTGGGGGCCTTAACAGGACTTGTACTTCCTACATCAATCTGGCTCCCACATTCACCATCTAAATTACCAAAAGGGCCTACGAAAACCATAAGATCATAATTATGTGATGCATTAGCTCCAGTATAATCACGATATGTACCTGTAAGTGGTCTATAGTCAGTGGTTGGTACGAAAGGTATTATTGTCCCATTTAACATATTTGCACTTTGAGCCACTCCATCATAAGTTGTGGCAAAATCTATGAAGTTACCTGTATTAGTTTCTGGCTTAAACTGGCAAATAAGATTTGTAAAAGAGGTTGGGTTTTCGAATGTGAAATTTGCTTCAATTTCGGACGCTGTTCGGATTTTGTCCCAAACTCTTATTTCACCACATTCAAATCCTGAATTGCTAGGAAACTCTGGGCCTATGTTAAATAAGAAAGAAGAGCCAATATACCTGGGTACTATTCCTATTGATTGACCATTTATATACACCTCAGTGTTGACATTGTTAAGGCTTCTTGCTAATGCAATATGAGTCCATGCATTAGCTTCAATACTTAAAAGAAGTGAACTCGCTCCTCCGTTTGAAGAAAAAGTTATCGAATTATTATTTATTAAATAAATCTTCTCTCCGCCATAGTCCAGTAATTCTTGGACTGTGGTGCCATCTTCTGACTTAAACCACATTTCAAATGTATATTCTGGTGTATTGGGCAGGCTGACAAATGTAGAACCTCCAACCAAAACATCAGAAATGGATGGATTAGAAATATTGTAAAACTCTTCCAAGTCTTCTTCCTCATATGTTTGAAAAAAAATCTCCTGCCCATCTCTCAACAATCTTGTCGTAACCACATCATACGGAGTAGTACCATCCAATAAACATGGATCTACTGGTAGATTCCAGTCCACATCTACGAAGTAATCTGATACATTATCTGAAGCTGCAATCCTTGTCGATGATAAAGTTGCGGGATTTGATTGTAAAGAGAATCCTGATCCATCCTGGGTAAGTAAAAGTCGATATTCACCTTCATCCTCTTCTTGAAAATTACCAATATTAAGTGTTGTGTTATTTGTAAATGTAATTTGGACTCCATCTTTTAACCATATAGCGGTGGTCCCAAATGGGCAAGTGCCAAAATCTACATTAGCTTCAAGAAATACATTAGTACCTGGCACCACTGATTGACTTTGTGGCTGCTCCAATATAGTGGGCAATACCACCGCAGCATCAGATACCCAGTTAGAAGTAGAGCCTGTAAGGGAAAAGTTCTCAAGTGTCCCTATGTGATTTGTTCCCGTATTTGTGGTAGGGTTCAATGAAGTATTGATATTGTTAATCCCTTCTGGAATACCGTCACTGAATCTATATTCAGCATATAAGTCAGTTCCATTACCATATGTACATCCTTGTCTGCTGTTTATTGTCGTGGGGGATAATGCTGCATTATAAATTCTTACTATATCAAGAGAACCAGTAAAGTTTGGTACTCCTCCTAGTTCACTCGCGTTTCCAATTTCAAAGACAGCTATACCTTCCCAAGGAGCTGACTCATCACTTGCTATTACCACACCATCATAATAAATAAATCGATTGTGTTGTCCAGTGACTGCAGGGTCATAAGTCATCACATAATGATGCCACTGCCCATCATCAGGTACATTTGCATCTAAGTCATTTCCGAAAAAAGCGAATCGTATGATTGTAGGACCTACCCATCCTATGTGTATATATTTATTCAGGGAAAGTTCTGTTCCTTTAGAATAGACCATATCGTAACCTGCTCCCACATCCTTCTTAGCCCAAAACTCTACAGAGAATGCAGCATTAGAATGATCGGGACCTGATGGAAAACTGATATAGTCATCTACCCCATCGAAATTAAGAGAGCCGTTGGACTGAGTAAGAACTGTAGAAGTTGACAGAACCAAAATGATTAATGTGTATATATATCTCATAATTAAAGTTGTCTTTTTTTGTATCAAAGAAGAATGATATTTCATATCATTTAAATGGTTAGCGACACTCATAGATTTCAAGAGCGGAATATGCTCTTGAATGCAGCTTATGATAATTTATACTTAGTCTTACTCGTCACATCCTGTCTCTTCTAAATTAATAGCCACATTAAGTGGAAATTGCACATAGTCAGGAATGATGATGGTCGGCGCTCTGAAAGTCAGGATTCCATTTGATGGAAAGTTTAAGTTTTCCCCTAACGTTATGGTTTCCGTGGCCCGATATATGCCATCCAGACTCGTATTCCGAATGATTAAATTCTTAGGAGCGATACAATTGTCACAATAATCTGGTGTGCCATCAGCATCAAAATCAATAAATTGATGAGGGCTTGAAACAAAGTTGGATGTAGATCCCATCTTAGTAAAGCCATTCAACGTTGCACCACCTCCATT
>CALIQO010000034.1 GCA_938044055.1 uncultured Saprospiraceae bacterium | reverse complement strand
CCTCACCTACAACCAAATTGTCATTTACAAGAGTAATAAAAATAAGTAGGAAATTAACAAGTAAAAAAATATATAGAATGGGTTTTTTCACCCATGATTTCATTTCGAATTTTATTATTTCTAACAGCATGTTGCGGTGGATTTAGATAGTTATTTAAGATGGTGAAAAGAGGTTAGGAGAGTACAGGTACTAGATTTTCTACACCCATTATTTTGGTGAAAAAGACATCTTCTAAATCAGCGGGTATTCTTGTAAAACCGTTTCCTGGATTTTTTTCACTGATGATGTGGATGTGAGGTTTTCCTGACACCAGTTTACTAGAAATTACTTGGAATTCTTTTTCGTGTTGTGGCATTTCATGTTTTTCAATAACCTTCTCCCAGATCAAGCCATGTAGATCTTCTGTTGCATTAACAGGACTTCCTTGATAGATTAGATTTCCTTTATTGATAATGGCCATATCAGAACACAATTGCTTGACATCCTGGACTATGTGGGTTGAAAGAATAACCACAACTTGTTCGCCTATTTCAGCAAGCAGATTATAGAATCTGTTTCGTTCGCTGGGATCAAGTCCTGCGGTGGGTTCATCTACAATAATTAGTTTAGGTTGCCCGAGCAATGCCTGTGCTATTCCGAATCTCTGTTTCATTCCGCCACTGTAGGCGCTGACTGCTTTTTTTCTGAAGTCCCATAGATTTACTCTATGGAGTAGCTCTTCGACAATTTGTTTTCTTTCTCCCCGAGCGGTAATCCCTTTAAGGGTAGCCATATGGTTCATTAGGGACAAGGCAGTTACTCCTGGATACACGCCGAATTCTTGTGGTAGATATCCCAGTGTTTTTCTGAGCTCATGTTTCTCATTAATTACATCAATTCCGTCTAAACTTATGCTCCCTGTATCAGGTACTTGAAGAGTGGCTATGGTTCTCATAAGTGTTGATTTTCCAGCACCATTGGGACCGAGTAGACCAAAAAGGCCTGTACCTATTTCTAGATTAATATCATTGAGGGCCTGCACTCCGTTGGAGTATGTTTTCGATAGATTTTTTATTGATAATTTCATGACGTTTACTTTTTTAGTTTGTGTGACATTTTCTATACAAGAATAAATGGATTGCAAGCCTGTTGAAACTTTTAGTGATGGTAGAAGTCCCCTTTGTGATCTACAAGCTAGAAGCTGTGATAAACCCTATTCATCACAAAAATTGGTCTACTGACTTCGATATGTATACCTTTACCGTATGCTAGAGATATTAAAAAAGCGGTGGGTATATCATACACTTATATGGGTGGCGGCATTCATCCTTTTTATGTTTTTAGAATATGAAGCCGATTCTGACCTAGCGGATCTTTTCTTTACCCCATGTATAGTTGTATTCCAGTTTATGTATATAAGCTACTTAGGGTTCTGGGCGAAGGAGCGCTTATTCTCGGATCGAAAGTATCTTTTATATATACTGGCTCTGGGGTTTATTGTGGTGACGACCGTTTTCCTATTAGAATATTTTAAGAATTTCGGAGTATTAGATGGCAATGGTAAGATTCAGAATACAACGAATGTAGGATTCGTCTTGCTCTTTACGACAGGTCTACAATATTTTAAAAGAGGAATTGTAGGTCAGTATCAGATACAAGAGCTCAGGGCAAAAACGGCGGAAACCGAATTAACGGCATTGAAAGCCCAGATAAATCCCCACTTTCTATTTAATACACTTAACAATATCTATGGTATGAACCAGATCGATTCTACCAAAGGATCGGAGATGATACTTGAGTTGTCAGATGTTATGAGATACCATCTTGATTTTTCTAAGATGGATGACGTACGTCTAGAACAGGAAATCGAACTGGTAAAGTCATATATAAAACTAGAACAACTCAGACTAACAGATAATTGCGACCTTCAGGTCAGAACTTCTAAGGTGGATAAGTCAATGAAGATATCACCCTTACTTTTTTTGCCTTTTGTAGAAAATGCTTTTAAGCATGGAACCCACCCGATGAATCCCTGCTTTGTCCATATCAGAATAGATGTCGATGATGAACATATCATCTTTCATGTCAGCAACAGTATAATAAGGAATAGGAAGGTTGTGAAAACGCATATTGGTTTAGAGAACACTTTGCGAAGATTAGAATTGATATACCCAGAGAGGCATGTTATCGATATGAAAAATGATAACGATATTTTTTCTGTTGACTTAAAAATTAAAATATAAAGATGATTAAGATACTGATAGTCGATGATGAGCCCCTTGCTCATAAGATCTTAGAAGGCTACATCAGTAAGCTGGATGATATGGTTGTTGCGGGCAATTGCTATGACGGTATCTCTACACTTAATTTTCTGAATAGCAACTCCGTGGATGTTGTGTTGCTTGATATCCAGATGCCTGACATCACAGGATTAGAACTAATGGATAGCCTGAAAAATACAGATGTCAAAGTCGTTTTCACCACGGCCTATACAGAGTATGCGATTGATGGTTTTAATTACGATCAAGTGGTTGATTATTTGCATAAGCCTATAAGAATAACGCGATTTATAAAATCACTCGAAAGGCTCAAAAGGGTATTGCTCCTAGAGAATAAATTTAATAAGGAAGAGATGGGTCAAGTGGA
>CALIQO010000033.1 GCA_938044055.1 uncultured Saprospiraceae bacterium | reverse complement strand
CAACAATGAATATGGATATAGGTATGGAACTGAAAGAAATGCAGAAGGTATATACCCAAGTGAAAAAATCCGACCAGCTGAAGATTCATTTTTCTTCGTCGGTCTATTTATAACATTCTCTGGTGATAAAACCAAAAACCAATTGAATACTCTTTGACAATTAAAAATTAAAAACATAATTATGAAAAAATTTAATCTTTCTATTCTCGCGTTATTCATTGTAGGTTTCCTTTCTGCTCAAGGCAAATATGAAGCAGGTATGAATCAAGCATTTGAATTATGGACTTCTAGTAAAAAAGGAGAATCTATCGCCTTATTCGAGCGAATAGGCAAAGCTGCAAACGACAACTGGATTCCTATTTACCATGCTGCTAATTTTCTTATCGTAGAAAGTTTCGAAACAGAAGATAAGAAATTGCGTTTCGAGAAATTAAAAAAGGCGGAAGGCCTTATTTCCGAAGCACATAAGCGATCTCCTGACAATTCTGAAATACTAACTCTCGAAGGAATGCTCTATACAGGCTATGTAGCTGCTGATCCAGGACAATATGGAATGGCATACTCTCAGAAAATAATGGAACTTCATTACAATGCTATAAAACTAAATCCTGACAACCCTAGAGCCAAGGCCAACAGTGTGCAATTCGAAATGGGAACCGCCAGATTTTTCGGAGAAGACATGGCTCCTTATTGTAAAAAGTTAAAAGAGATTTTGCCTCTTTTCGATACGCAGAAAAGCGATGTTCCATTTGCGCCAAGCGGAGGTAAAAAGATGCTTGAAGAAACCATAGCTCAGTGTAATGGATAGGACAGATAATTTTTTTACTACCTTATTAGGTATTAACTTGACCGCACAAGAACATACTATGAAAATAAATGTAGTTAAGGAATTATGGTTAGCCATAAAAATAGTTCTAGCTATATCTGTATTTTCTCTATTGTATTATTTTATATCTACAGGAAGCTTAGATTGGAAGCTGGTGAAAGATCAATTGTTTTACAACTGTTACTATGGCTTGCCTCTATGCTTTGTTAACGGTTGGTTTCTGGCAGCACTAGACCGTTATGTGAAATGGGAATCCCGACCAGTACATAGGTTATGGGTAGGAATAATCGGATGTATAATTGTAACAACAGTTACCCTGGTTATTCTAAACTATATCTTATGGGTTCTTATAAAAGGCAATGATATAAGTGTTCTTTATGCACATGGAAATAGACAGTTTTATGCCATAGCCCTTTTTATAACCGTTATCGTTTCTGCTGTACTACATGCAAGCAGTTTTTACAATGAAGTACAGAAACAGAAGAAAATGAATCAGCGGTTGCGAGAAGAAAAGATGCTATCAGAATTGAATGCGCTTCGTGCTCATCTAGATCCACATTTTCTATTCAATAGTTTCAATGTGCTCTCTGGTTTGATAGATGAAAATAAAACCCATGCCCAAGACTTCCTTTCTGGTCTATCAGGTATATATAGATATATCCTTGATAGCCGGGAAGAAGAATTGAGAAATATAAGTGATGAATTGCGATTCGCTAAAAAATACCTTGATTTACACTTAGCAAGATTTGAAAAAAGCATATCCCTGGATGTAGACATACCAGAGAATTATCTTGAGAAACAAGTACCTTCATTAAGTCTGCAATTGCTCTTAGAAAATGCGATTAAGCATAATGCTTTCGATGAAGAGTCTCCACTTAAGATCACCATAAAAATAGAAGACGAAATGCTTGTCGTAGAGAACAATAAAAAATCTAGAACTACTCTTTATGAGAATGGTGGCTTAGGACTAAGAAATATACAAGACAGATACTTGCTACTAGGAAAAAGAAAAATGACCATCCGAGACACAATGGAATCATTCACCGTTAATCTTCCTATTTTACAATGAAGTCGTTTAAAAACAAATTGTTAATTCCTATACAAAGCATCTATCCACAATACTTCAGCTATTTTGTATCATCTTTACATTCGCTTTTAAATGACCTCAATAATGACAAGAACGATTATAGCGGAAGATGAAGCCGTTTCTTCAAGACGGATGATCAAGTTACTAGAGGAACATCAGATGGATGTTATAGAAACTTGTAAGAGTGTGACGGAACTAGAAGAATCTATTGTAACTCATGGACAACCAGATCTGTACTTTTTAGACATCCACTTAAGCGATGGAATTGTTTTTGACTTTTTAGACAAAGTGAAAATTGATGCGCCTGTCATATTTACAACTGCTTATGATCAATATGCTATCAAAGCTTTTAAGCAGAACAGCATAGACTACTTATTGAAACCAATCGACAAGGAAGAACTGAACCAAGCCATCATTAAATTCCGTAAGAGAAAAGAATCACATCCTCCAGTAGACTTCACAGCATTTAGTCAACTGTTGCTAGATCAATCTAGGCAGAAAACATATCAGAGTAGAACCCTTATTAAAGTAGGTGATCGATATAAGCCTGTGTCTATAAATTCAATCAAGCTAATTTATGTGAAGTCTAAGTCTGTTTATATTCTCACGGATGAAAACAGGAATTACCCACTAGACCAGAGCGTAGAAACAATGATGAACACCATCGATCCGAAAAAATTCTTTAGAATCAATAGGTCTACCATTGTCCACATAGATTACATTGACGACATCATCCGATATTCTAACAGTCGACTAGAAGTAAAAATTAAGTCTCATAAAAGCGAATCCTTGATAGTCGCCAGAGATAGGGTTCCAGGTTTTAAAGAATGGATGGGTATGACCCTGTAGTAATTTCTTGTCCATCACCCTTAACACATCGTCCACCTACTTAGATTACTAGGATGCCTAGAGAATGTCCTCTTTTTATACACTTACTCGGCCTTAGTATAATAACCATACAAGTGGCATGAATTAACAATACATTGTTTCTTCTATCATTAAATGTAAATAAGACTGATTATGCTTACTCAAGTTATCAAGTGTTGTTGTGTGTACTTTTTATTATCTGCGTCTCTTCTTGATGCCCAGCATGAACTTACTTCTATAAATCAGAAATTAGATTCCATATTCGGGCACTACGATGATGGTATACAACCTGGGGTTTCAATTGCTATTATAGAAAAAGAAAAACCTGTATTCTTTAAATCATATGGACATGCCAATTTAGAATATCAAATCAAAAACACACCACACACATTATTTAATGCAACAGATCTAGCTAAGCAGATTACCATCTTCTCCATACTGCTTTTACAAGAAGAAGGAAAGTTATCTATAACCGATCCAGTCAACAATTACATTCCTGAATTAAATGAATGGCCGCACGAGATAACGCTGAGGCATCTGATGGATCAGACGAGTGGACTTCGAGATGTTATGAGCCTCAAGGAATGGTCGGGTTATGAGAATGGAGAAACAATAAACAAGCAAGATATTCTTGAAGTGGTTGCTAATCAACAGCACTTAAATTTTCCTTCTGGAACTGAATTCGATTACAATAGAACGGGTTTTGTATTGCTTACAGAAGTGGTATCCAAGGTATCGGGAATTTCATTTTCGGAATATGTTCAAAAGCATATCTTCGTACCTCTAGGAATGGACAATAGCGTGTTTATCGATTCACATACAGCGCTTGTTCCAGGTAGATCTTATAGTTATGAAGCAACTGACAATACCTATTCCAAGATTGTGAATAATACTTCATTTATCGGTGGGACTAACCTGTACACTTCGACAGTTGATTTCTCTAAGTGGTTACAAAACATGGCTCACCCTAAAATAGGACAGCCTTCATTTTATTCCTATCTCCATACTAAAATCGAATTGCCCGAAGGGCGTAGATCTAACTATACTGCAGGCATATTTAAAGAAGACAGCGAAGGATACTGGCGTATACACTTAGAGGGTTTTGATCATGGATTTACAGGCTATATGATGTATCTCCCCGAGTATGATTTCTCCCTTGTATACTTTTCTAATGACCTAGGATTTCCTATTGACGACATAAATCCTAAGCTCTGGGAATGGTTCAATAGAGATTATGCAACACCTCAAGTAAAACATGTATCTCTGAGCGACGTAACATACACTGATAAATCTAGAGATGAATTGCAATCGTATACAGCTACGTATTTGTTCGAAGATTATTACAACGTCCGCAATATAGAGGTGGATAATGATACACTCTATTATGTCAGAAGTAAATCCAGTCGTCATCCGATTGTCCCTATCTCTGGGGAGCATCGTTTTAAAATGTTGATGCCAGAGTATGACAACATTCGTGTGAGCTTTCTGGACAATAGGAATATCATTGAATATAGAGCTGTTGTTGCTGGTGAAACAGAAGACTATGTTAGTCATGGAAGGAAAATTAATTATGGTTGTTGTCAAGTGATGGCTATTTCTGACAACTTCATATGTGATGAAATCAATCAATCCATTCGCTTAGAAAATGTGGGTGAAGAACTTCACTTGACATTAGAAGATACAATCATACCCTTGGATCAGATCAACGAAAATGAGTTTCTTCCTAAGTCCTCTGAGAAAGTTAGGCATGTAAGGTTAGAAAAAGATGGCCAACAAAATGTTATAGGTGTATATCTTACAGGTGCACAAGTAAGGAACTTATATTACAGATTGATAAGTAAGTAACCTATAGAAATTGAACTTCTCTAGTGGACGACTAATTGACTCTTACCATTAATAAAAATGGCCACTTATATGGAAAGTAGAAAATTCTTCTTTCCCATAAATGGCCATTTAATTGCCTACGTTGTAAGCATAGATTATAAACAGTAGCTAACTTAATTCTTAATCATCTTTTTCACTATGCTTTTGCCATCGTCTAATAATGCTCTTACGATATATACGCCTGGTATGATAGAGACACTATTAAATTCTATGATAGGTTTGTTGTATTTATTTCTATGAATTACTGCTCCTGAAGAAAGAGCAATGAGTTCTACAGTCGCCTGATTATCATTGTCTACTCCTTGAATTTCTACATTGAATCGGTTCAATACAGGAGTGGGATATATCAGCATTTCATGGGCATTGTTCTCCTCTATCTGATTTTCTAAGTCCGCGTTTTCTTGTGTGTTCTTCTGAATTTCTACATTTCCTATAGGATCAGATTCAGGCTCATAAGCCATCGACGTATTTCCTACTGTATTGATAAACCACTGTAGATTGTAACTTGAATTAGAAGAATTATATAGATTGACATTCTGTCCATTCGTACCATTACTTCCACCGTTAAGGGCATAGCCGGAGGCGTTTCTTTTTATCAACTTATATGCTCCTCCACTTGTACTTACTTTCTGCCAGTGCTGATTCTGGTTCGTAGGGTTGCAAGTCCATAGGTGCACATTCTGTCCATTGGCTCCACCTCCCATACCATCTAGGCAATAATTGGTATTCAACTTTTGGTAAGAAAAATATCCACCACCTCGACTTATTTCTACCCACTTTTGATTATTGTTATTAGGGTTGGTTCCCCAGAGATGTACATTCTGTCCATTGGCTCCACCTCCCATACCATCCACGGCATAATTAGGTGCATTCCGTTTTGTAATCTGGACTATGTTATTTCCTCCACCTCCGTTGCTACCTTCTGACTCAACCAGAATATCGGATATATAATACGTTTCGCTGGTAACACTTGTTTTAGCTTCTATAAAGATTTCCAGGGTGTTTCCAGAAATTCCGCAATCTTCTTCAGATCTTTCACTGAACGAATCTGTTTTCTGATACAGCGTTCGTGTGGATCCTCCATCCACTTTATAGGTTACATTTATGTAATCAGAACTTTCCATATTTCCTATTCCAGCTAAGGTCATTGAGAGGCAGACAGAAGAAGCACAGGATATGTCTATAGAACCGGAACTGTAATTAGTTGTCGTATTGCTTACAGAAAAATCGCTGTCTGTCCATGGCAGATAACATCCGCCACCTCCGCCGCCACTACCACTAGTAGAAGTTGTGAAGTCTGGGCCTTGACCTTGGCTATATGGTGCGCCTACATTATTATCACATTTAGATCTTACTTGCCACTCATACGTTGTATTGCTATTGAGGCCGCTGATAGAATGTGATGATCCATCTCGAATGCTTGTTTTAGTTGTCCAGCTAGAAGTTCCTTTAATTCTCCAGCGTACATTATAGTGATTGCTATTAGGGACATCATTCCAGTCAAGGGTTGCAGAACTACTTTCTATATTATCGACATGCCTATTAGAAGGTACTGCAGTATCGTTACAAGTGGTTCCGCCACCTCCTCCACCTC